>JABFSO010000385.1 GCA_013140555.1 Cyclobacteriaceae bacterium
TTCAGCACGCGCTTCTTCAATAGCTAAGTTAGGGGTTGCTTTCGTGCTGGCTGTTAGTACACTTTCACCATCAGTAACTTGTTTTGAACTTGCATTGGAAGCTACGGCCGCTTTTGCTTCATCAGCGTATTGATTAACTGCAAACTTTGGTGATGAACACGAAAAGAAAAGCACGAATGGAATGAGGAACAGATTTTTTTTCATGGGAAGATTAATTTAAATGATGAGTCGAAAATTGAATGCTGATACAAGATAAAAGCATTGAAACTATTTTTTCTTTGTAAAGATAGCCATTATTCGGGCGAAGAAGCGTTTCTCAAAATCCCAAAAAAAAGTGAATTGGCCGAAAATAAAACCGTAGATCAGCAAGAATACATTATAAATTGGCAAAATGAGTACATAGTAAAGTATGCTTGCCCATAGTGGCATAGTGCCTTCGCCAAACCAATAACTAAAAAGTGGCCGCTTCAGAAACAGAACCGTAAAACCGGTGCAAGCAAACACAACTAATATCAAAACAACCTGAAGCAGATTGTCTACTTTCCATCGTGTTTTTAATTGTTGCAACCAACTCATCCAGCTTCCTTTTCCTGTAAAGAACGTAATCAGGTAAATAGTTTCCAAAACTGATTTTTGGGTAAATCGGCTTGAATGGTCAAAGGCTCTTTTTTAACCGGATGAATAAATTGAAGTTTACGAGCGTGAAGGCAAATGCTGTTATCGGCATTACCTATTTCGAATCCATATTTTACATCGCCCACAATCGGGCAATCCATAGAAGCCAATTGAACACGGATTTGATGAGGTCTTCCAGTAATAGGATTTACTTCCAGCAGATGCATGCCGGATTTACTTAACAGATGCCGATAGCTTAATTCTGATCGCTGACCTTGCGGATGCTCCTTTTTATAAGCAGTGGTTTTGTTTTTCTTTTCGTCTTTTACGAGCCAGTGAATTAGGGTTCCTTCCGCCTGAGGAGGTTTATTTCCTACCAAGGCCCAATAGGTTTTTTTTGTTTCCTTGTTTCTGAACAGTTCGTTCATCCGCTCAAGCGCTTTAGACGTGCGCGCAAAAACCACCACACCACTCACCGGGCGATCGAGCCGATGGACGACTCCTAAAAACACCTCACCCGGCTTTTGATATTTTTCTTTGATGTATTCCTTACCGAGTTCAACCAATGGTTTGTCTCCGGTGGCATCTCCTTGTACTAGAACACCAGAAGATTTGTTAATGATCAATAAGTGGTTGTCTTCGTACAGGATTTCTAACATAAGCCAAACTTGCTAATTTTTTGTAACTTTATAACCATGCAAACAGCAACGATTGACAGAACGAAGGATTGGACGGTGGATGAATTCATGAAGCTGGAAGAATCAAACCTGCCTTGCGAATTAATTAATGGTGAAGTTTTTATGAGTCCCGCGCCTAGTTTTACACATCAGGTTGTACTTAGCAACTTGAATGATTATTTCAAAACGTATGCCCGTAAAAATGGTGGGATTGCGCTTTTTTCTCCGGTGGATGTCATCTTGGATAGAAGGAATGTTTTTCAACCAGATTTGTTGTATGTATCTAAAGAGAACTTAGGTATTATTTCAGAGCGAGGCCTCAATGCAGCACCCGATTTGGCCGTAGAAATTATATCGCCTACCAATGGCTTTAAAGATCGCAATCAGAAGAGAAAGCTTTATCAGAAATTTGGTGTCAAGGAGTATTGGATCATCGACCCGGGTAATAACACGCTTGAGATTTATGATTTTCGTGTGGCAGATGTAGATACACCTACACTCTATCTGGTTGAAGAAGGTGAGGTTGTATCGAAACTGCTAACTGGCCTCTCGTTCAAATTTCAAGATTTGTTTATTCGATAGAACTCAAATCCCAATCGACTTTCCCTAATCCTTAAACTCGGAAGTAAAGTGGAAGCTGATTTCGGGAAAGTTATCCTGCACCATTTGTAACCAAGCTCGCGACTCCGCCATAAACACCAGCTTATCGTCTTTATCGCGTGCAATGTGCCGCTGTTTCGATTCAATGAATTCTGCTAACTTCTTTGGATTTTTACTGCTGATCCAACAAGCCTTGTAAATATTTTGAGGCGCGAACTCAACCGAAGCACTGTATTCGTTTTTCAAGCGAAACTGAATTACTTCAAACTGAAGTGCGCCTACCACACCTACCACTTTCTTTTTACCCAATTCATAGGTAAACAATTGGGCCACGCCTTCTTCCATCAATTGTAAAAGCCCTTTTTCCAGCTGCTTGGTTTTCATGGCATCTTTGTTAATTACCTCTTTGAAAATCTCAGGTG
Organism: Cyclobacteriaceae bacterium; assembly: GCA_013140555.1. Lineage (GTDB taxonomy): Bacteria > Bacteroidota > Bacteroidia > Cytophagales > Cyclobacteriaceae > ELB16-189. Next base: position 2,315 of record JABFSO010000385.1, read on the forward strand.
AAAAACTAGGAATGCCGGTGTAAACCATTTTCTCACCTTCCGTAAGCGTGTCGCCAATTTTCAAATTGCCGGTATCGTACAAACCCACAATATCTCCCGGCCAAGCCTGATCTACCGTTTCGCGATCTTGTGCCATGAAAGCAGTGACATTCGAAAAACGAATATTTTTATCCTGACGCACATGTAAATAATTACTGCCTCTTTCAAACAAACCAGAACACACCCGAATAAATGCAATACGGTTGCGATGTTTCGGATCCATGTTGGCGTGAATCTTGAAAATGAAACCCGAAAATTTTTGTTCTTCCGGTCGCACTTCGCGTAAGGTAGTTTCGCGAGGAATAGGAGGTGGCGCAATGCGAATGAATGCATCGAGCAATTCTTTCACACCAAAATTATTCACCGCGCTCCCAAAGAATACGGGTGCTACTTTGCCACTCAAATAATCTTTCTCATCAAATTCCGGATAAACGCCTTCAATCAATTCTACATCTGCCCGAAGCTGTTTGGCATAGCTTTCGCCAACTAGCTTGTCCAACTCCTCTGAGTAGATATCTGAAATCTCAATACTTTCCTGAACAGTTACTTTACTAGGCGTAAATAACTGTAAGCTTTTTTCATACAGGTTGTAAACACCTTTGAATGTTTTACCCATGCTAATGGGCCAGCTAAGGGGACGCACTTTGATACCAAGCTTTTCCTCCACTTCATCTAGCAGATCAAAAGGATCCTGACCTTCGCGATCGAGTTTGTTAATGAAACAAATTACGGGCGTGTTGCGCATACGGCACACTTCCATCAATTTTTCAGTCTGAATTTCTACGCCTTTCACACAGTCGATCACCATGATTACACTATCTACAGCAGTAAGTGTTCGATAGGTATCTTCGGCAAAATCCTGGTGACCAGGTGTATCGAGTAGATTGATCTTTACATCTTTATATTCAAAGCCCATAACGGAGGTAGCAACAGAAATACCCCGCTGCTTTTCAATTTCCATCCAGTCGCTTCGTGCGTGATCTTTGATTTTGGAGGATTTTACTGCTCCAGCTTTTTGAATAGCACCTCCAAATAGCAATAACTTTTCCGTAAGGGTAGTTTTACCTGCATCCGGGTGAGAGATAATTCCGAAAGTTCTCCGCTTGGCTATTTCTTGTTCTAAGGTCATACTTTAAATAATAAAAAAGGGATAGAAAAATCTACCCCTTTTATTTTTTGGTAAGCGCGATTAAGAGTTGACCTCTAATTTGGCTTTGTATTTTTTAGCGTTTTGTACTTCACTTGAGTCGAAGTAGGTGTCAATAATAGTTTGATAAACAGCCTTGGCTTTTTCGATGTCATTTAATTTTTCATAAGCTAAAGCTGCCTTCATCAAATAAGTAGGTGTAAATTCTTTGTTAGGTTTGTAACCACTGGCTTTGTCGTAATAACGAGCCGCCTCATCATACTTCTTTTGTTCCATGTAGGCATCACCGATTAAGCTGTATGCACGTGCCTGAACCAAAAGATCATTCGCACTAAAATCTTCTAAATGAAATATGGCTAGCGGAAACTTCCCTTGCTTAAGGTAGATCACCCCGGCATAGTAGTTGGCTAAGTTTCCGGCATCGGTTAAGCTATAATCATCAATAATCTGAAGAAACCCAAGATTGTTTCCATCTCCATTCAAAGCTAGATTTAAACTATCTGCTTCGAAGTAATGAATTGCTTGAAACATATCTTTCTGAGCTACAACATCTTGCTGCTTCACATATTGCTTGAATGCAAAAAATCCGCCAACGATTAATGTCACAAGACCAACACCAATCGCTAGAACTTTAAGATTCTTTTCAGCCCAATTTTCCATTCCCTCCAGTTTCTCCTGCAAGGCCTCTGGGTTCTCCAATAAATCTTTACTTTCTTCTTTTTTCTTTGCCATGATGTTGTGGTATATAAGTCTATCCTATCGGTAAATTCTGAAAATAGGGACGCAAAACTAAGAAATCTACTTGTTAATCAAAAACCCGCAATTAATCTGTGATGAACGGATAGTCGGATTGCTCGTAAATATCGCGTAGCGCTTCTGAAGGATCGGGGAAGTTCGATTCTTCTGCAAACTTCACACTTTCATCTACCTGACCATTTACTTTTTCCTCAATGGCTGCTAAATCACTTTCGGTAGCAAATTTTTTAGCTAGGATAGCTTGCCGCACCGACTCAATGGGGTCTCTGTGCTTGTATTCCTCTACCTCTTCTTTAGAACGATACTTTTGCGGATCGCTCATCGAGTGTCCTTTATAGCGATAGGTGCGGAATTCTAGCAAAGTAGGACCTTCTCCAGCACGGGCGCGGTCAGCAGCTCTTGCTACCGCATCGTGCACAGCCTCTACATTCATGGCATCAACCGGCTCAGAAGGCATATCATACGACTCGCCCAAAGTGTAAAGCTCAGTAACATTCGATGTTCTTTTTACTGAAGTACCCATGGCGTAGCCATTGTTCTCAATCACAAAAATCACTGGAATTTTCCATAGCATCGCTAAATTCAAAGCTTCATGAAAGGCGCCCTGACGCACAGCCCCATCGCCCATATAGCAAATGCACAAATTGCCAGTCTTATTATACATTTCCGCGAAAGCGATGCCGGCACCTAGTGGTACTTGTCCTCCTACAATTCCGTGTCCGCCAAAAAAGTGGTTTTCTTTATCAAAAATGTGCATCGAACCGCCTTTTCCCTTCGAAACTCCGGTTTCCTTGCCATAAAGTTCGGCCATAATTTTATTAGGACTCGTACCAAGCGCTAGCGGATGGGCGTGATCGCGATAAGCTGTAATATATTTGTCGCCTCTGCGTAAAGCGGAAACAGCTCCGGCAGCACAGGCTTCCTGACCTATATATAAATGACAGAATCCTCTGATTTTCTGCATTCCATACAATTGACCCGCCTTTTCTTCAAACTTGCGCATCAAAAGCATCGATTCGAACCAAAATAAGTAGGTTTCTTTTGAGTACTCTGATTTTGCCTTGCCTTTAGCTGCTGTTGCCATAGATTTTGATTCTTTTAAGAGTTGCGAAAATACATTACAGCCAAACAACTGCCAAACGGGCATTTGTTAATGTAGTCGAACTATTCTTTGGCCGCTTGGCTACTTTGGGTGAAATTGCGACTCGCAAATTTTCACCGTGCACCTTCGCCAGCTCAATTTATTCTGCTTTAAAAACATTGAAGAAGCCCAATTGGAGTTTCAAAACGACATTGTTTGTCTGTTGGGTAAAAATGGAAGTGGCAAAACCAGCTTACTCGATGCCATTCATTATCTGTCTTTTACACGTAGCGCTATCAATATTTCCGATGCTCAAAATGTGAAAATTGGCCTGAATCAGTTTATGATTAAGGGCCAATTTGAAATGGGAACACTGGATTCGCAAGAAAAAATGAGAATCAAGGAGGTATTGTGTTCTTTTCAAATCGGTCAGAAAAAAATTCTCCGCGAAGACGGACAAGATTGCACTAAATTTTCTGAACATATCGGCCGATTTCCCGTGGTGCTCATCGCCCCTCAGGACATTGAGTT
>JABFSO010000205.1 GCA_013140555.1 Cyclobacteriaceae bacterium
GACCAATGACTAAGCCCCAAGTCCCAACACATCGCGCAAGATCTAGCCGAGGCATCATCCTTTTAAACCTAATATCCTACAAATCCGGACTAAGCAAAAAATGTAGTCTGCACGCCTCGTAACTCGAACTCCCCAATGACTAATGACGATTGACTACTTACTAAGCCCCAAGCCCCAAGTCCCAAGTCCCAAGCCCCAAGTCCCAAGTCCTAATTCCTAATTCCCAACCCCCATCCACTACTGTTTTCGTTAAATAAAACGAAAGTAATGTTTATATATCGTTAGTTGATCCTTTTACCCGCAATGCAAACTGGTTAATTTCTTTAAATAGAGCGTTTTTAAGTTTGGCACGAGATATGCAAACGTTTTTCCAGACTTAAATTTCAATCTAATGAAAAAACAAAATGACTCCGGTTACCCCGTAAATGTAGCCAGCCAAGTAAAACTCATTGAAATCATCGCAACCTTCGGTGCCGCTTACAACCCCGTTAAGTCTTCCATCAAACTGGAAAACTTGAAAGCTCTTTTGGATCGCGTCAAGCTTTCACTCAAAGAAGTAGACACCTCTATTGATGTGCTTAGCAAAGCTTCTAAAATGCGCGAACATGTCTTTGATGAACTGGGAGAATATGTAACGTGCATCGTAGGGGCGGTGGGCTCGTGCGATATCCTTCCGGCAAGAGTGGAGAGTTTTGCTTCATTGGTAAGAAAGTTCAGAGCCCAACGGGCCACCCCATCCAACATCCGGGATTCGCCTGACGCGCCTGCGGCAGAAGAAACCAAAACAAACTCCACTGCGGTTAGCAAGGCCGAGGCTGAATTCTCCAGCGCACTCATTGCCCGCGACAAACTTTTCTACGCTCCGCCAGACGGATTGGTGCCTTGCGGGAAAGCTGTAAAGAGCTACGTCAAGTCTGCTTTCAAAGCATCAAGCCCGGAGTTTAAATTGGTATCAGGTATCCCATTTACCAATGAGAAGAAAAAATAACTCCTCCAGGCCACCGGGTAATCAGGTCTACCTTCGTCCACGCACGCTGTACTCGGGCGGGTAGACCTTTCTTAAACTCGTCAATAGCCAATAGTGATTGGTTATGCATCAAACTAAAAAATCATCAAGAAAGTATTCTATTATATCTTAATCTACTCACATGATCGTATCACGCATGACACGGGAAGAAGTGATGAATCAACTGGATAAAATTGCATCACAGATCACTGAAAGAGTGTTTGCCAAAGCGAAGTATCTGCTAAAAAGGCCGCTACGTAAACTGCCCCAAAAGCTTCGAAGCAAATACATGATTGACGGACATCAAACTATTGCATTTTATTATCCTCACCAGCGGCTTTGGAGCGCCTGGATTAAATTCAGAGTAGATGCAACAGTAGCCGGCAGAATTTGGAAAGATTACCCGATGTATGCCAGCGTAGATCAGATGAGCGATGGCCAAACTAACACGCTCGTTTTCCGAAAGCACGCGCTGGACCGCTACAACGAACGTCTCCATTTGGGGTTGAATAATTGTGATGACATCCTCGAGGAAATCAGCTACAAAGATGGAGCATGCATCAACAATTTTAAGGAAGTAGACAGCACGCTCAGAGTTTTAGTTGCCAACACCGTCAATGGGGTGTTCCTCGGGTATCAAGATACCGAAACCGGTTACAAAGAGGTGTATACTTTCATAACCAATCAAATGATGCGAAAGGGGCAAAGACCCAAACGAAAAGATGTATTGAGGCAAGCAATAACATCCTCTGAAAGCAAACTCGATAAAAAAAGTATCAGCGATTTACTAGCCATCCTTAAAAAATAAGTTATCATACTGATCATGTATGTTGTAAAACAGTCTGGCTCGCACGCCCTTGATTTAGTTTTCATTGATCTCAAGCAGTCTGCACGTCTCGTAAACCGAACTCCCCAATGACTAATGACCATTGACTACGCACCTCTCGCACCACAATGCCCCCAAGCCCTAATCCCCAAGTCATTGCATGCGACAACCAGTAAAGTGAAGATTGTTTAATTTAAGACAAGATCGCACCCAAGGAATTGGTATATCCATCATGTAGGAATACATTTGTGATTAAACAGAGCCGTATGAAGGGAGACTTTCACGTACGGTTCCGTGAGAACCTAAGGTTGAAACTCCGTTGGGTGACTCGACTGTAGCTAAGGCGATCGGACCAACAAAACGAGAAGCCTTTAATTCACAAAGAACGAGTTTCAAAAACTTGGACTAGAATTCATTGCAATACTTGTATAAAGAAAAAATATGAGACAATTACTTTTCAAAAGGATATTAGCTTCGATCATTGACTATACAATAGTAGCTGGTTATGCTGGTGTACTTTTTCTTTGCACGAATATAATCTCTTTAAAATTCAACTTGAAACTCAGTGAGAACCCAATGATTGGTCAGTTAATAGGGTTCTTAATACTTACATTACCTGTGATTACTTACTCTTATCTGACAGAAAAAAGTGTTTGGAGAGGAACTATTGGTAAGAGATTACAGAAGATAATTGTCTTGACCGACCAAAGTAAAATATCCAGAAGCATTTTGTTAAGAAACATATTGAAGTACCTACCATGGGAAATTGCCCATACGGGTGTTCATTGGATAGTTTACTATTCTTCAAACAGCATTGAAACACCTATTTGGGTTTGGGTCATTTTAATACTACCACAAATTGTTTCAGTGATGTATTTTATTAGCATTGTGTCCAGCAAGGGAGAAAGTAGTATTTACGACAGAATATCAATGACAAGTCTATTTGAGAAAATATAATCAAGTTTCTGCCTTGTCAGGTGTTATCACCTAGCAGCTAATACTTGGGTAATTCGCAACATCTTGTAAGTTTGAACAATACAAAGCCATTGTTATTGATAGTTTATGGTATTTAGTAACGAATAGCTGCGCTAGGTTTTGCATCATTAACGAAGATTAGTTTGATTTTATAACACATTATCTGGCGTAATCCTAAAATCCCGGAATCCTGATTCAGACGACTAGACTTTTCTTGGAGGTGTGGGAGGGAAGAGCGAGATTTGGTAGAACAAAGAACGAACGGACATAACGGAAATATGCGCATACCTAATGTTGGCAGAAATTACAGACTATGACAAAATACACGATACTATTATTTATTTGGCTTCCATCGTTTGGACAGACTGTTGATTTAAAATCACAAGCTGATAAAATATTGGAAAAGGGCGACAATTTTTACAGACTAATAATTGCTAATTCAAAAACTCTAGAATTGACCGACACAGACGACCTTATATTTAGTTATAAAGAGAATGAGGAATTGATTTCAATCGTTTTTGCAGCGGACAAGTCTGATAAGGTTTTGAGAACAATTAAGTTCGATTGGACATCGTTGAATATCTTATCAGATAATAAGGAATTAAGAACAGAAACAAAGGCGGAAGGACTTTTTAAAAAGATGGTTCTGAATATGTACGCGTCAACTAAGTATTTTCCATTACCTAAAGAATTTTGGGCGATTATTGAGAATCAGGACGGAGGTTTTTCTGCCTATCTACTACCACGACAAGAAAGCAGCTCAGAGTTGATTCTTGGAAATGACTTTATTTTCAAATACAAACTAACAGGAGAATTTAAAGATGTTAAATACCTACACAATAATGCAATACCGATTCTGACAAAATTCCAAAACAAGGATGAATTGGAAGGAACTCTTCATATACATGCCAATCGTAATGACGACTTTATAACCGCTTTAGATATTGCGACAATATTGAGTTACAAGGAAAAGGTGGATTGGACAAAACATTTGGTGGCATCGAACAAATATGTTTCCATTTTTAACATAGATAAGATGACACTGGAAATAATTACCAGAAGAGAATACGAAACTAGGACTGGGAAGAGGTTGAAATTGTAAATGCCGTTAACAAATTCTTATTGAAGCTGGCGTGTGCGTCATCGAAATTTGCTTTTCTTTATTTAACTTTATCACCCCGCGAGATGAGTGGGTCAGGGCAAAGTTTTTTAATTGCCCGCCAACAATATGCAAACCGTTAGCGGCAATGCAACCTATATCTAGTTTATGAAGCGATACCTCCAGATAGTAGGTTTACTTGTGATTGGAACTTTATTTATTCAGTTTGTTCTCTATCATTGGGTTGGGAAAAGGACTATTCATATTGAGTGCATGAAGAATCTGAAGACTTTAGCTTACGATGTGGACAGCGTTGAAATCTACTCGCCCTATGTTAAATTAACTGAGACCGAGAAGACTGAAATTAAAACCGACCTCGGTTTCAAATCAGTAGAATTTACGGCCGATCCGAACGTTTTCTCAGATCGAGTTCGACATAATCAAAAGGCGTATGGTATGAGTTATGAAATTAAGAAACTCAACTGGATTACCGCAGACATTATAGAATTCAACGGGATATTGGAATATGGCGAAGTGTGGAAGTCAAAATACATGTGGATACTTTTTGGCTGGATTCAAATCAAGCAAGAAAACATCGAACAATCGTGAGCCAATTACTACTTTTATACCATGCGCTACGTCAGTTTCATTCTCGTTCTATTGCTAGGCTGCACAACATTGCCTCAAGCCCCATCCGGCAGTTATTTAGGAATGCTCAAGTTTCCAGATATCACCTATCATATTTATCTGGATTGGAGCGGGAAACATCCGGTGGTAGTCAACACCACCTTTAAGGCGCAGCCATTTTCGTTGGACACCATCTACTTTGCACACGATTCACTGCATTTCAGGTTACACGACTTTTATTCTGAATACAAAGGGAAATTCAATAAAGCTCGAAACCGCATCGAAGGACAATGGATAGGAGAGGACTCCCTACAGTATCCACTGGATTTCATTTCCGTCAAAAGCGATACCGTTTCCGGATTAACCCCTCGTATTCCGCGTACGTATTCCTATCAATCTCCCGCACAGCAAAAAGACGATATTAAAGTTTGCGAGCGCACCCACGAGAATTTTGATTCGGTGCAAATCGACACGCTGGTACAACAAATCATCGATCAGAAATATCAAGACATCCACAGCCTGCTGATAGCACGGCATCATTGTTTGGTTGTAGAAGAATACTTTTACCGTTACAATCGCGATTTTGTCTATAACATTCAGTCGGCTACCAAGAGTGTAGTTTCTGCGCTCACCGGCATCGCGCTTCAAAATGGAGAAATCAAAAGTGTGAACGAAACCCTCTGCCGCAATTTAACAGGCTATAACACGCTGGCCTGCAATGCGCAAAATAAAGACATAACCCTTTATCACCTGTTAACGATGAGCACAGGCATTGCGTGGGACGAACAAACCTATGATTATATCGATGCACGCAACACCTTGGTGAAGGCTGCCAACGAGAGAGATCAGTTTGTTTATTTACTCTCGTTGCCCCACAGTAAAACAGATACACCCCCATTCACCTATAACACACTCAATCATTCGCTTATGAATGCGGTACTTCGCCATGCCACACACTTGGAGAACAAGCAAGAATTGACCGAGCGACTGCTCAAGCCGCTCGGAATAGAAAAGAGCTATATCGATGAACCTTCGCCCATGGGTACTATTGGCGACATCGGATTGCGCCCACGCGATATGCTCAAGTTCGGGTTAATGTATCTGAACGAGGGCCGGTGGCAAGATAAGCAGATAGTGCCCGCCCAGTGGGTGCGCGAATCGACCACAACAAAAGTTCAACTCACCGCAACACTTGGCTACGGATACTTCTGGTGGACGAAAGAATTCCGTTGGAAAGACAAACCCGTAAAATCATTCTTCGCCTGGGGCTATGGAGATCAATACATTTTTGTGGTTCCCGAAGAAGATCTGGTAGTGGT
>JABFSO010000182.1 GCA_013140555.1 Cyclobacteriaceae bacterium
CTGTTTTGCTCATTGATTGTACTTTTGTGTCAATAAAAAAGTTAGAATCAGCTTTATGGCCATAAAGATAACAGATGAATGTATTAATTGCGGTGCTTGTGAGCCCGAATGCCCCAATACTGCTATATATGAAGGTGGACGCGAGTGGACCTGGGCCGGTGGCACAGCATTAAAAGAGGTGAAATCATCGGATGGAGCGGCATATGATGCTAAGCAAAATGAAAAACCTGTTTCAGACGAATTCTATTATATAGTATCCGGAAAATGCACCGAGTGCACCGGTTTTCATGAAGAGCCACAATGTGCGGCCGTTTGTCCGGTAGATTGTTGTGTTCCTGATCCGGATCACGTAGAATCCAAAGAAGTGTTGCTGGCACGTAAATCTTATTTGCACAACGAACAACTACAAGCCTAGTTTGATCACGCAACCACGATATGCATTTCTAATTAAGGCAGTAGTTGCTGCGTTGCTCATTTTTGGAAATGCAGATTCTACCGCTAGCAATTCAGTTGAAAAAGAGACAACCCGTACTGAATGGGTCAGCATAAGGAAAGAAAATAATTCATTTCAAAAGACTACAATAGGGAAACATTCTGAAGGGTTTCTATTTTCTAAGAACACATTTCAATTTCAATCATCACAGGAGTCAACGAAATCACATCTTGGAATTATTCTGAGATCAGAAACCTTTTCTTTCTTCCAGCATTTTTTGTTTCATACACATTCCTTGTGTCCAGAAGATAATCAGTTGGATATCGCTTAGGCGAATTCAAATTTCTATTACTGATTATCAATCATTGCCTTTGGCAATAAAAATTCTATTTATGTTGAAATTAAAAAAGGCATTCCGATTTGTCGGATTGGTGCTACTTATACTTTTGGCTTGCACCGGTATATTCGCAGGTGCAATCTTTTTGCCACGTAATCGAGAACCGCAATTAAAAAAAGAGAATACCATCGAAATGATGGCTCAGAAGAAAGATCAGGAAGAGCCGGATTGACTTTGAATTTTACTAATACTCAACTACAAATAGAGTAGCTCAGAGAAATATTTGGGTTAATCAAATGCACTATTTTGCCTGAAGCAGATGGATTAATTAATCTAAGCGGTTTCAGGCAGAGGTCATTTGCCTTTTAAATTCTCGCAAAGTTTTTTCAAGGCGGCAATTGTTCCGCGCGCTGTTTCAATATCCTTAACTACTATTTCACTAGAGCTAATGTAAGGCTGAATTTTGCCTTCTTTGTAGGCCTTAATGATTTTGCTTTTGAAGTTGGTTTCGAAGCGAACGAAAATCCATTTTCCTTTCATCTCATAGGTAATACTGTTGGGATTAAGATCGCTTAAATTGAACTCCATCACTTCTTGTACCGATGAGGAACTCTTGATTTCAATGTTAGTTAACTTTATCTTGTTTTCATTTCCTTCTTCGGCTAATTCAAAAATCTGCCGTATGCTTGCCTGTTCGATGGTTACTTCTCCGATATTACTTTTTAACCATTGCAGCATCTGAGCATTGGTATCTGAGAAAGGTTCCTTGTAAGAAGATTTGCAGTTAGCGATTGTTTTTTCAGTTGCATTTTTTAATCTGCGCCCGATTTCAATGTCTTCTACGTAAATGAAAAGCTCATTTTCATAACCGTCCAGTTTGTCATTTTTATAGTTCATCATGAGCTTCTTCTTATCCATTACCGAAAGTTCTATCCCCATCTTTTCTCCTGATACTTTTATCTGAATGGTGTTAGGATTAATGTCCATCCAGTTGAACTGATAAACATTTTTTACGGTGGAAGAGGCAGATTGATCTAAAATTGTAAGTGAGGTAATACATTGAGCGCTTAGCGACTGCGCAAACGTTTTTTCATTAATCTTTACATCCTTCACCAGCGATTCCAAATTTTTGAGCGCTTCCGCTTCGGTCTTTAATAAAGGTATGTCGGCTTTTACTTTATTAGCGGCCATAGGAGCTACTAATGAAATCACTGTCTTTATATCTCGGGCTTCGTCCACGCTGTTGGTAAAAATCACCAGATCATCAACCGGTGGCTTTTTCTTTCCATCCTTAATAGACTTAATTGATTTAAGACGTTGATTCATTTCAAACCCAACTCCAAATTGATTGCCGCTCACTTTAAAATTGATCGTATTCAAGTTAATATCTGCCAGGTTGAAGATAAATTCTTCTTGCTGCGATGTTTTTCCATCACTGGTAATTTGGAGTAGTTTGAAACTGGCTACATAAGCTTCTTGCTTTAGATTTTGGGTGATCGATTTCGAACCGGTAGAACTATTCTTTACATTTTGCACCAACCAGTCGACCATTTGGTCATGGGTGGTGAGCTTTAATTTAGCGGCTGTTATTTTTTCTCCGAGGGGAATGCACTTTTTGATCAGGTCTGAAATTTCACGTGCATGATCAACATTTTTAGCATGAATACTTACTTCATCATCATACGGTGTTGACTCACCATTTCTAGAGCCCTTTACCAGTTTTTGTTTGTTCCTAACAGATAACACAACCAGAATAATATCTTTTTGAGTGACTTCTCTGACCGTGTTAATATCTATATCGGCAAAGTTAAAATCATACGCATAAGATACTTTGGTTCCTTTTTGGTCAACCTCATTAAAGGAATAACGGATGGAAGAATAATCCAATAACTTAACATCTTGCTCATACGTTTTTGTCGCTGTTTCTACTTTTGAACAGGAAGCCTGAATTTTATTGACCAGAGTTGCCAATTCTTGCTGCTGTGCAATCCCCGCAAGGGAAATGAAAAGAAGATAAAATAATATGAGTTTCTTCATTTTGAGTACGGTTTTAAATTGATTTGGTGTAACGAAGCGGAATGACTATTTCCGTTGATACGGTAAACCATTTCCTTTAATGGAATTGAAGCAAAAGTATAAAAATATAAACCCTTAGTGAAACGGCTTTGCGTAATTACCGCATTCGATAATTTGTTCCATTAGTAAAATGGATTTAAAAGATCAAATACAATTGGGGGAATTGTCAGGCCATCATGTTCAATGGCAACTAAGATCTAAGCTATCTCATCTTCGATCGCTTGATTAAATACGCTTGCAGCACCTCGAAGTAGTTCGTCTTTGAATTAACCGAAATCATGTCCAGTTTTAATTGATGGCATTTCATCTGCAGTTCCGCATGTAACGTAGCCAACTGACTTTCATATTGACCACGAATTTCGGCCGGATTCAACTTGATTTTTTCGTTGGTCTCCAAGTCAACAAATTCGTAAGGTCTTTCTTCAAACGAAAAGTTCAATTCTGTTTCGTGGTCGGTTACATGAAAGAGTAACACTTCATGTTTATTGTGTTTCAGGTGTTGCAATGCTTTGAATACTTCCTCTTGCTTATCGCCACCATCGAACATATCGCTGAACAAAATAACTAACGAGCGTTTATGAATCTTCTCAGCCAATTCATGCAAAACAGCCACTACGTTGGTCGCCTGCGGTGTCTTGGTGGGCTTTTCGAGTTGCTTTTCGAGCAGTGTGAACAACTTATTCAGGTGTACCGAAGATGATTTGATAGGAGTCAAATCATCAATCTGAGAATTGAACAGAGCCAAACCGACCGCATCGCGCTGCTTATGGAGTAGGTAGGCTAAAGCAGAAGCAGCAAAAATACTGAATCGGATCTTTGCCATCGAAGGCCGAGGATAGTACATAGAAGAAGAAGTATCGATCGCAATCAAACATCGCAGGTTCGTCTCTTCTTCATATTGCTTAGTGTAGAGCCGGTCGGTGCGGGCAAATACTTTCCAATCAATATGCCGCGTGCTCTGACCTTCGTTGTAGAGACGGTGTTCGGCAAACTCTACCGAAAAACCGTGGTAAGGCGACTTATGTAGCCCCGTAATAAAGCCTTCGACCAACTGTTTGGCCAGTAATTCCAGACTGCCAGACTGTTTTACTTCTTCAAAAGATACTTGCATGAGAACCTAAATAAACGCAAACCCCTTAAAATTTGTATCTTCTTTTTGCATTAAATTTTTAAAATACTACCTTCGGATTACCTAAAACCCTAACCTAAACCTAAGATTCAGTGGAAGAGCAAAAGAACAATGGCCGTGAAGAGATTTATTCCGAAAAAGTGAAGGCGGGAAAACGCACTTACTTTTTCGATGTGAAGTCTACCCGGTCCAACGATTATTACCTTACCATCACCGAAAGCAAAAAGCGCTTTAATAAGGATGATGAAGGTTTTACCTATGAGAAACACAAGATCTTTTTGTACAAAGAAGATTTTAATAAATTTATGGACGCACTCAATAACACGGTCAATCACGTGAAAAACGAACTGATGCCGGATGTTGACTTTGATTCGTTTGACCATGCTCGCGAAGAAAAGGAGGCCGAAGGCGATAAACATGTGCCGGTGGACTCTGAACTGAAGTGGGACTAAGATTTTTCTTTACCTAAACCGGAAAAGGCCTTGGTGAAAACTGAGGCTTTTTCTTTATACCCCACCCATTAATCGGGAAAACTAAATTATCTTTGCCGCCTTAATTTAAAGAAACATGGGTTTAAAATGCGGCATTGTTGGTCTTCCAAACGTAGGTAAATCAACGCTTTTCAATGCTATTTCCAACAATAAGGCAGAAGCTGCCAATTTCCCGTTTTGCACGATTGAACCCAATGTTGGTGTTATTTCTGTGCCTGATGAACGATTAAAAATACTCGAATCGCTCGTTAACCCGCAGCGCGTATTGCCGACTACTTTTGAATTTGTAGATATTGCCGGCCTGGTAAAAGGTGCCAGCAAAGGCGAAGGTCTTGGCAACCAGTTTTTAGCGAATATCCGCGAAGTGGATGCCATTGCCCATGTGGTTCGTTGCTTTGATAATGACAATATCATCCATGTTGGTGGAAAAGTAGACCCCATTGCCGACAAGGAAATCATTGACACCGAGTTGCAGTTGAAAGACTTAGAATCTGTTGAGAAGAAGATTAGTAAAGTAGAGCGCACTGCGAAAAGCGGTGACGCCAAAGCCAAGAAAGAATTGGCCACTTTAGTTGCTTATAAAGAGACATTATTAGCAGGTAAAAATGCCCGCAGTCTGAAGGTAGAAGCCGAAGATAAAAAAGCAGTAGAAGATTTGCTGCTGCTGACAGACAAGCCTGTGATTTACGTGGCCAACGTAGATGAAAAATCAATCCATACAGGAAATGCCTATGTAGATGCGCTTAAGAAGCTTGTGAAAGAAGAAGGAGCGGAAGTGGTTTTAGTTTGTGCGGCCATTGAAGCGCAGATTGCTGAGTTGGAGAGTGAAGAAGACAGAAAGGTATTCTTAGATGAATATGGTTTGACGGAATCCGGTTTGAGCCGACTGATTCGTGCCGCTTACGAATTGCTGGATTTGATCACTTATTTTACGGCTGGAGAGAAGGAAGTAAGAGCCTGGACTATACACAAAGGATGGCGCGCCCCTCAAGCTGCAGGAGTAATCCACTCCGACTTTGAAAAAGGCTTTATCCGTGCCGAAGTGATCAAAATACCTGACTTTCAGAAATATAAGTCGGAGGCTGGCTGTCGCGAAGCTGGAAAATTGGCTGTGGAGGGCAAGGATTATGTGGTTCAGGATGGTGATGTGATGCATTTTCGCTTCAATGTTTGATTATTCCTTACATCGGCTCCTTCGATTTGCTTGATTTTTAGTACTTTAGTCTTCCGCATACACCATTTTTAGAGCGGATTTAGTGTTGCAGCTATTTTTTTAGCTTTTAATATCGTGAGAACCAGAATCGTATTTTCATTAAAAAACAGAGGCGCGTACGTGCCTTTTCATCATCAGTTCCTGTT
>JABFSO010000366.1 GCA_013140555.1 Cyclobacteriaceae bacterium
GCAGCATACTACAATGCATTTTTTATGGCATTGGTAATGGTTTTGTTCCTAACGATTTCGCCTTGGATTATTGGAATATTTACCTCGCAGCCCGAAGTACTTTATTATGGAGTGCAAGCATTGCGCTATGTAAGCCTCGGCTACATTTTTTATGGCTATGGCATGGTGGTAGCACAAGCTTTGAATGGGGCAGGAGATACCTACACCCCCACTTTGCTAAATATTTTTGGATTTTGGGTATTCCAAATTCCGTTTGCCTACATCGTGGCGATACAATTGGAGGTTGGGCCGCGCGGTGTGTTTGTGGCAATCGCGTTGGCTGAATCACTGATGGCTATTGCCGCCATCATCATTTTCCGAAGAGGGAAATGGAAGTCGGTTAAGCTGTAGCGAGTTATTAGTTAATGGTTATTTGTTAATCGTAGAAGGGTTGACAGATAACCATTAACAATTAACTAATAACAAATAGCGATTAACTTTTCTTAAAGGCTGCTTTTATTGCATTGTTTAATTCATCGCCCGCTTTTTTGAGGCTCGCTTCCACTTCTTTCCAACGCTCTTTATTCTCCACTTCCGATTTTAGCTTTTCGCCAGCCACTTTCAGTTCTTCAAATTTTACTTTCAGATCCGCCTCCACCCGTGTACTGGCGTCTTTGGCTTCAACAATAAACTGATCAAACTTTTTGCCAAACTCCTTAAAAAATTTCTCTCCGGCTCCTTCTTGATTTTCTTCCATGATATGATGTTTTATTTTTTCTAAGTTAGCCTAAAATAAGCTCGTCAGCAAGATTTCCCCGATCTGATTGGTTGACAACAAAATCCAGAAGCTATTGTATTAAAATTCAATCGGATGAGGAAGCCAAAAAGAGTCAGATCAGAAGTTGCAATTAAGAATTACTTCGAATACGCACGTCAAAATCCTGAAGAAGGGAAAGTGATAAGCCATTCTGAAGCAATTAGAAAAATTATGGAAGCAAAGGTTCTGAAATTAAAGAAAGCATCGTAGTTCTTTCAGGTCAAATAAATACCAAAAACAGGTTTGCTTCATCTCTCGGGTTGATTAATTTTGATATTACTAACCATAATCTGTTTTGGCACCTCGCATTTTATTTCTCCTCGTCTTATTTGTGGCATCAGCAACTGGCTGTGCTTCCTCCTCTACAGGCTATAAGCCCAAGTACAAGAAGCCCGATCCTAACAAACCATTGCCTTGTCCACAGAAGGACTGCTAGCCCATGCGCAAAATTGTAATCGCTATTGACGGATACTCAGCCTGCGGCAAAAGCACTACCGCCAAGGAGGTAGCTCGAATTTTAGGCTATCGCTATATCGATTCCGGTGCGATGTACCGTGCTGTGACCCTGTATTTTTTGGATCACTTAGTTTCGTTTACCAATCCAAAAGAAATTGACAAGGCTCTTGATGACATTAAACTCTCATTTGTTGTCAATCTAAAGGGTGCCACTGAAATATTTCTGAATGGCGTTAATGTGGAAAAAGCCATCCGCAAGATGCGCATCTCTGAAAATGTGAGTCAGGTGAGCACCATTAAAGTCGTGCGCGAGGCCATGGTGTCGCTGCAACGCAAAATGGGCAAAGACAAAGGCATTGTGATGGATGGCCGTGACATCGGAACGGTTGTGTTTCCAGAAGCTGAGCTTAAAGTTTTTCTGACAGCCGATTTGATGGTCAGGGCCTTTCGCAGACAAAAAGAGTTGCTGGAAAAAGAGGACCTGGTAGAGATTGATACTATTGTCGAAAATTTGCGTTCCCGCGATTTGATCGACAGCACCCGAAAAGAAAGTCCGTTGGTAAAAGCAGGTGATGCCACTGAAATGGATACCACCCATGTTACCATTGAGGAGCAGGTGGATGAGGTAGTGCGCATGGCTCTTTCGAAAATGGTGGTGGCTGGCAAAAAGAGAGGTTAGAAGGCGAAGAAGCTTTCAACTCCAAATTCTTCGTTTTGTCGGGCTTTGACACGTGGATTTAATTGCTAATTTTGCCGCATTCCTGCTTACCATGCAGGAATACTAAACCAAACTTATTGCCAACTGCACATGGGCAAATTTATCCGACTTAAAAAAGGCTTCACAATCAATTTGGCGGGCAAAGCAGCTCCCAAAGTTGTAGAAACCGAACAACCCGAAACTTTCGTTATCAAACCAACTGACTTTCAAGGCACTTATATGCCGAAGCCGGTGGTAAAGGAAGGTGATACTGTAAAAGCTGGAACACCACTTTTTCATGATAAGAAGCACGAGCAAGTTCTCTATACAGCTCCCGTTAGTGGTGAGATTGTGGAGATCAAAAGAGGAGAGAAGCGCAAGCTGCTCGAAATCAAAATTCTTGCCGACAAGAAAGTGGAGTATGCCACGTTCAACAAATACTCCGTTTCCGACATCGCCAATTTGCCGGTAGCCGACTTAAAAAATCAATTGCTGAGTTCCGGTGTATGGCCCATGATTGTTCAGCGCCCTTTTGGTATTGTGGCCGATCCGAGTGTAACACCCAAAGCCATTCATATTTCCGCTTTCGATACCCACCCACTCGCTCCTGATTTTGCGGTTTTGTATAAAGGACAAGATCAGTTTTTTCAAGTAGGTGTGGATATTCTGAAAAGACTAACCAGCGGTGCGGTTCATGTAAATACGCATTCAACCAGCGAAATCTCTACCGTGTTTTCGCAAGTAAAAGGCGCAGAAGTTAACAAATTCTCAGGCCCACATCCGGCAGGTTGCGTAGGCGTTCAAATCCATCATTTAGATCCGATCAATAAAGGACAAGTGGTTTGGACGATTTCACCGGCAGGTGTTATCCAAATCGGTAAGTTGTTTTTGAATGGCGTTTACGATGCTTCCAAATTAGTAGCTCTTGCCGGTTCTGAAGTTAAGAATCCACAATATTATAAGACCTACACGGGTGCCTCGGTGAAGAAATTCCTAGAAGGTAATTTAACTCAAGATCACGTTCGCGTCATTTCAGGCAATCCGTTGACCGGAACAGCCATCGGTAAAGACGGGCACATTGGTTTCTACGATCAACAAATTTCCGTATTGCCTGAAGGTGATTACGCGGAATTCATTGGCTGGATTACCCCGGGCGAGCGCAAATTGAGCTTCCACCGTGCAATCGGTTTATTCTCATTCTTGTCTCCGGGTAAAGAACGTGTGGTAGATACCAATACACATGGTGAACCTCGCGCTTTCGTACAAACTGGTATTTTCGAGCAAGTGACTCCGATGGATGTTCTTCCCACTTATTTGCTGAAAAGCATTTTGGCAGAAGACATTGATGAAATGGAAGCACTCGGAATTTACGAAGTGATCGAGGAGGACTTGGCGCTTTGCGAATTCGTAGATGTTTCCAAGCATAAAGTGCAGGAGATTTTACGCGAAGGAATTGAATTGATTCAACATAGTTAATTAGTAATTCGATGGAATTTTTAAAACATCAGATCGAAAAAGTAAAGCCGCATTTCGAAAAGGGCGGCAAGTGGGAGAAACACTATTATTCATTCGAGGCATTAGAGACTTTTTTATTTGCGCCCGCCACTACCAACGGTATCAAGGGTTCACAAATTCGTGATGCGATTGACTTGAAACGCTTGATGATGACAGTGATCATCGCCATGGTGCCTTGCTTGCTTTTTGGAATTTGGAATGTGGGTCATCAACATTTCTTAGCTACAGGTCAGGCTGCAGCCGGATTTGGAGATAAAATCTGGGTCGGTATTGTTCAGGTTATGCCCATCGTGATTGTTTCTTATGGAGTTGGTTTGGGAATTGAATTTGTGTTCGCCACTTTCAGAAGACACCCAGTAAACGAAGGTTTTTTAGTAACCGGTATGTTGATTCCGTTGGTGATGCCTCCGGATATTCCACTTGGTCAAGTTGCACTTGCTACCGCTTTTGCTGTTATTATTGGCAAAGAAGCATTTGGAGGAACCGGTATGAACGTAATGAACGTAGCCTTAACGGCTCGTGCATTCTTATACTTTGCTTACCCGACCGATATTTCAGGAAGTGTTTGGACTTATTTAGGTGATGCGAAAGCAGTAGCTGGATATTCAGGCGCTACTCCTTTATCAATTGCTGCTGATGCGGCTACCACCGGCACTAACGTGGTTACATCATTGAATTCTTTTGGAGCCGGATGGAATGAAGGTGTGTTTTCGTTCTCCAATATGTTCATGGGAATTATGCCTGGTTGTATTGGAGAGACTTCTACATTAATGTGTTTGATCGGTGCCTTTATTTTGATTGCAACAGGTGCCGGAAGCTGGAAAGTGATTGTCAGTGTTTTCGGTGGAGCATATGCCATGGGTTTATTGTTAAACCTGATTGGAGGGAATGCTTTTGTAGAGATGCCTGCTCATTATCATTTAGTCATTGGTGGATTGGCATTCGGTGCTGTGTTTATGGCAACCGATCCGGTAACGGCTTCGCAAACAGAAACCGGCAAATGGATTTATGGTATCCTGATAGGAGTATTTACAGTTTTGATTCGGGTGTTTAATCCGGCTTATCCGGAAGGAATCATGCTGGCGATTTTGTTGATGAACGTGTTCGCCCCACTCATCGATTATTTTGTAGTAAGTGCAAACAAAAAACGTAGATTACAACGTGCGACAGTCTAATCTTTACATCGTATTATATGCATCAGCCATTACTATTGTGTGTGGTGGTGCACTTGCCTTTGCGTATCAATATTTAAAACCTTATCAGGATGCAAATATTGAAATGGAGAGAAAGAAGAATATTCTTTCTACGGTTATGAAGTTGGAAGAAGATGCCAACATTGAGCAATTGTATGCAGCACGTGTAAAAGAACGTGTGATTGACTTTCAGGGGAATGTAAAATCGGGTGTGAAAGCAAGTTCTGTAAACATTGCAGAGCAATACAAATTGAAACCCGAAGAGCGCTTGCTGCCTGTGTATGAATTCCGTAATCAGGCCGACACTTCAAAAATTGAAAATGCGGTAATGCCAGTGTATGGCTACGGCTTGTGGAATAACATCTGGGGATTTGTGGCACTTCAGTCAGATTTGAACACCGTACAAGGTGTGAAGTTTGAACATGCCGGTGAAACACCTGGTTTGGGTGCGCGCATTACTTCAGACGATATTCAGGAGCGCTACAAAGGCAAATCTGTTTTTGATGGAGACAATGTGAGTTCGGTAGTGATGCAAAAGGGCGAAGGTTTTGATTATAGCAAGGATTCGCATAAGGTAGATGGTATGTCAGGAGCAACGTTGACCGGAAAAGGAGTGAATAACATGTTGAAAGATTACCTCAACTGTTACAAGAATTATCTAAAGAAGAATCAAAAAACTTTATCACTTAACTTATGAGCGCAGAAACTGCAGAGGTGGAAGTTGTAGAGAAAAAGTCGGAGCCACTTTTCTCTAAGAAGAATAAAAAACTGTTGACCAACCCATTGGATATTGACAATCCGATCACGGTTCAGATTTTAGGTGTGTGTTCGGCATTGGCGGTAACTACACAAATGAAACCTGCATTTGTGATGTCGTTGGGTTTGATGATAGTTACCGCTTCGTCCAACGTGGTAATATCTATCATGCGTAACTCTATCCCATCGCGTATTCGAATTATTGTTCAGTTGGCAATCGTATCATTGTGGGTAATTTTGGTTGACCAGATTTTGAAAGCATATGTGTAAGATGTGTCGAAGCAACTTTCGGTATTCATGGGCTTGATTATCACGAACTGTATTGTAATGGGCCGCTTGGAAGCTTTTGCAATGGGTAACAAACCTTGGCCATCTTTCTTAGATGGAATTGGAAACGGATTGGGCT
>JABFSO010000073.1 GCA_013140555.1 Cyclobacteriaceae bacterium
ATTTTAGTCAATACTTTAAAAAGGGAGTTAGACTTTCGTCTTTTTGATTTTCTTTTCTTCTACGCGCTTGCCGTTGCGGTGCTCACCTAAAATGATCACATCTTTGGTGGTTTCGTATTGTTTGGCTGCCTGAAACATAGCCACTTCTGTGTCGCGAATAAGGATCATGCCGCTTTTGGCTCCTTTATTACGAACTTCAATGTACCAGCCATCTTTCTTTTTCTTAGGCAAAATTGGAGGTCTTCCCATGTTTTTTGTGATTTATGGGCTTAAATAGCCCGTTTTGTGAAATGAGTCGCAAAGATACAATTTTTAATGGCGATGGACAAGCCGCAATTTTGATCTTTCCAGCCGCCTGTCAAATTCTAACCCCTCAAAATCAGGCGGTTAAAGGGGGGTATTTTATTTGGTTCTAGGCTTATCGAAGGCTTAAAGAGTCACCTACCCCTTCCTCCGAATCACAAAACACTCCGGAAACTGTTCCATTCCAATTTTAGGATAGTAGCCCACTGCTCTAGGCGCAGCCAGTAAAAGAAGTGTGCTGTCATCTTCTCCGGCTACTTGGTGTGTAAGTCGAATCAATTCTTTGCCGATGCCTTGATGTTGGTATTTCTCATCCACTGCCAAATCAGACAAGTAGCAACAAAACGAAAAGTCACTCAACGCCCGCGATACGCCCACTAATAAATCGCCATCCCAGGCAGTTACTAAGATGTTGCCGTGTTGCAGCATTTTTTCAATGCGTTCTCTGCTTTCCACCGGTCTGCGCTCAGCCAGTGTAGAGCGTTTCAGCACATCGATGAATTCATCTGCTGAAATATTTCGATTAGTGTCGTAATGGATATTCATGTGCTAACCTATTTTCAAAATGATCTTGCCAAACTGACTTCCTTCTTTCATTCGCTCGAAGGCTTGCTTTGCATCGGCCAGATTGAATACCTGATCAACTACCGGCACCAGCTTACGACTCTCCACAAATTCCAGCAGCGACAAAAACTCATCGCGTGTTCCCATGGTTGTTCCGAAAAGTGAAATCTGTTTGTAAAACAATTTTTTCAAGTCGAATGAAACCGTGCTGCCGGCTGTTCTTCCAAAGTTTACAATGCGTCCACCGGGCACACACAAGTCCACCAGCTTTTCAAAATCACTTCCACCGGCACTGTCAATAACTACATCAAAACCACCCGATGCCTTGGCCGCTTGCTCTGCCCAATCAGCATTTTTGTAATTGTAGGTATGCAGCGCACCCAATGCTTTCGCGCGACTGAGTTTTTCATCACTGCCCGAAGTTACCGACACCCGCGCCTGATAGGCGCTTGCCAATTGCAATGCCCACAACGCAGCACCGCCACCAATTCCTGTAATCAACACTTTCTCTTGTGCACGTAGCCGTGCTTTCGAAAACAACGCGCGATATGCAGTGAGCCCTGACAACGGCACCGCTGCCGATTGTTCAAACGACAAATGCTCAGGCTTTTCAAAAATATTTTTTTTCGAAATCACGATGTACTCGGCCATCGTTCCGTGGTCGGGGTTTCCCAAAATTTTAAAGGAGTCGCCTTGCACCGCAGGATTTTTGCCCCATTCCAAACTCGGATTGATCACCACTTCCATCCCTACCAAAAGCGGATCGGCATCTTCGCCTACATCTTCCACCACACCGCATCCATCGGAGCCAAGCACTACACCATCTTTGTGCAACACCGAAGCCAGTTCGAGTGTAGCCCACAAGTCGCGGTGGTTGATGGCCGCTGCTTTTAATTTTACCAACACCTGATCTTTTACCGGCTTGGGTTTAGGAAAATCAGTAACACCCCAAGGAAGATCTTTTCCTTTGAAAACAAGTGCTTTCATAAAATGAGAATGAAGTGAAAAGTGTCAGGATGCTTTCGAAGCGTCCTGACACCTGAAAAGAATTTCTACTTTACTTTATAATTCCAGCTGTGTACGTCCGCCTCAATTCCTTTGCGGATGTCGTTCAATTTCTTTTTTACGCGTAACTGAAAGCTGGCTTCTGTTACAGCCGGCAAATGGTAATCTGTACCATGAATGTTGATCGATGCAATTTGAGAAACCACCGCGGCTGTGCCTACACCAAAAGCTTCGGTGATGGTGTTGTTCTTAAATGCCTCTTCAATTTCGGCTACACTTACTTTGCGTTCTTCTTTTTCAATTCCTAAACTTTGCGCCAATGTTAAAATCGAATCGCGGGTTACGCCATCCAACAAAGAAGTCGTCAAGCGTGGAGTCACCAATTTTCCGTTGATCACAAACATCACATTCATCGCACCCGATTCATCAATGTACTTGTGATCTTTTGCATCGGTCCACAACACCTGATCAAACCCTTGCTTTTGTGCCAACATGGTTGGGTAGAATGCGCCACCATAGTTACCGGCACACTTCGCGAATCCGGTTCCTCCTTCTGCTGCACGCACAAATTCTTCTTCCACTTTCACACGCACAGGTTTGGCGAAGTACGGACCCACCGGGCTAGTGAGGATGATAAATTTATATTCGTCTGCTACTTTCACACCGAGCTTTGCTTCGTTCGCAAAAACAAACGGACGTAAATACAACGATGCACCTTCCGAAGTTGGAATCCAATCGGCATCTACTTCAATCAAAGCAGTCAATGATTGTAAAAATAATTCTTCACTGATGGCAGGCATGCACATGCGTTCCAGCGAGCGCAGCAATCTTTTGTGGTGACGCTCTGGTCTGAAAATCGTAATCGCACCTTGATCATTCTTAAAAGCTTTCATGCCCTCAAACACCGATTGGCCATAGTGCAACGCCAGCATCGCGGGCGATAGCTCCATCATTCCATACGGAACAATTTTAGGCTCTTGCCATTCTCCATTTTTGTAATCAATCACCAACATGTGATCAGAGATGTGATTACCGAAACCAAGATTGTTGAAATCTACCGATGAGAGACGTGATTTGGCTACGCGCTCAACGTGGATGGATTCTGTTAATACGGCCATGGTATGTAGTTTTTAAGTTGTTCGGTAAAATTACAGACTTATAGTGAATTAAAAATTTTATTTCTTTAGTTGGCGTCCCGATAGCTATCGGGACCGATACCAGCTACTGCTTCGTGTGATAACCATACTTTCTCATCTCATTCGCAATGCCTACCGAATTTTCATCGCCTCTTTTCTCTAATTCTGAAATAATGTTGCGATGATTTTTTTCATCGCGGTTCTGGCTCAGTTTGAAACTCGCTTCCATTCGGTCAATTGCAATTTCAAAACCAATGGTGCCACGCATTTCGGTGTGTAAAAATTTGTGCGACATCGTATCTACCGACACTGGGTGTACCGAATCTTTTTCATATTTATTTGTCAATTGGCGCAATGATTCCAGCAACTCTTCGTCCGAAAGCGTGCGTACTTTTCCATACACATGCACCGCTTCGTAATTCCACGAAGGCACATTTTCATGATCATACCACGATGAAGAAACGTACGTATGCGCTCCTTGAAAGATCACAAGTACTTCTTCGTTTTGTGGCAACTCGCGCCATTGCTTGTTTCCGCGACTGATATGTCCGTGCAGTTTGTTTCCTTCTAAAATCAGCGGAATGTGGGTTGCCCACAGTTTACCTTCTACGGTGCTCACCACAATTCCAAATCCATTCTTGCGAATAAAATCTCTCAGATCTTCTTCGTTTTCATTTTTAGCGTAGGCGGGTCGGTACATTGATTATTTATTTAATGCGCGTAAATAGAAAATGATATCCAAACTTTGAATCTTCGTTACTCCCAGCTGATGCAGCAGTGTGGTTACTTGTCCGCGGTGATACGTGCCGTGATTAACCACATGAAACAACATATCTTCCACCCGATTTTCAAACAAATCTCCTTTCAGGTTTTTGTACTGCACAGTGGTAGACGCATAATCCATCCCTTTTGATTCAACAAAGGCAGTCAGGTCTTTAGCCGACTGCACAATTCCTTCCAGTAATTCTTTTTTGCCGCCTTTGAAATTTTGCGAAGGCCAAGCATCTAAACTTACACCCTGCAATCGCTTGAGCCAGATGACCTCCGCATCCCACGCGTGCAATAACGTCTTGGCGATGGAAGGGAAACTGCTTCTTGCTTCTGCAAACAAAATCGATTCGTCTACGGCTTCGAGTGTTTCTTTTAAACGTTCGGTGGCCCACACCGAGTAAGCCAGATGTTGTCCAATGGTATAACTCATGGTTTTCTTGATTTAGTTTATAGGCGTCAGACCGCTTCGAGCGGTCAGACGCCTGATTACGACAGACTTTTTAATCTACGATAAAAAGCTTCACTCCTTTTTCACTTCGTGTGCGATGTGCTTCCGCCCCATCACCCACCTGATACGACATACCGACTTTCAAAACAAACTCACGACCGTCTTCCAACTCCGTGATCATTTCACCTTCGAGACAAAAAATGAAATGGCCTTTATTGCACCAATGGTTGGCTAAATAGTTAGCAGAGTATTCCACTCTTCGCACGCGTACATCACCAAAGTGTTGAATGCGCCACGTAGCAAAACCCGTAGTGCCTTCGTGTCGCTCTGCAGGCACTGCATCCCAATCGGTCACACCAAACAATATATTGGAATCAATTTTCATTTCGCAGTTGAGTTAACACTTCATGCATCAGCGAGAGTACGCGACTCACATCTTCTGCAGTCGTGCGCCAATTCACAAATGCCGCACGAATTCCTTTTCGGTCTTTGTAAACAGTGGGCGTCATAAACACCTGACCAGTTTCATTGAGCGCATTCAAAAATGCGTTTACCTCATTTGGTTTCACTTCTTCTTTCAAAGAGAAGCAAACTGTATTTAAACGAACAGGCGCCAGTAATTCAAATTGTTGAGAGTTCTCGATCCCTTTACCGAATTGCTCAGCATGGCCAATGTTAGCATCAACCCACTCACGAATTCCAGCCTTACCATACGCTACTAATGAAAACCATGCAGGTAACGCTTTTAGTCTTCGAGAGTTTTCAGGTAAGAAATTTAAGTAATTGAAATTCTCAATTGGGTTGCCGAGATAGGGCGCATTTGAATTTTGGAAAGTTTCTACTTGCAATACTCCATGTTTCTGCTTCACAAAGAAGAGTGCACTCTCATAAGGCACGTTCAACCACTTGTGACAATCTACTGTAATACTATCGGCATGTTCCCAACCTTTTACCAGATGTTGCCTCATCGATGAACAGGCTGCAAATCCACCAAAGGCTGCATCGATATGCCACCAGAAGGAATAGTTTTCTTTTAGCTTCGCGATCGTGACAAAATCATCGAAGTCGACCGTGTTGACAGTGCCGGCACTGGAAATTAATATGAATGGTTCTGTCGGATTATTTTTAAGGTATTGTTCCAACGCCACTACATCCATCGCCTCCCGATTCCCGGGAAGGGTATCTATTTTTACGAGGTTGTTGCTGCCCACTCCCAACAAAGACAATGCTTTGATCGATGAAGAGTGAGGTGTAGTGGAAATAATTTTAATGGAAGAAGTGATACCTTCTTTCGCAATATCTTTTCCGTGTTGTTTGCCAATCCACTGACGTGCTACTGCCATACAGGTAAAGTTGGACATCATGGCTCCGGTCACAAATCCTCCAAAGAAATCTTTCGGCAAGCGAAACAGATCCAACAGGAGTTGAATGGTTTCTATTTCAATGTTCGCAGAAATATCACCGACTCCTTTCAATCCTTGAGGGTTTTGATCGTAGATCGAAGTGAGCCAATCGCCCGCAATGGCTGCCGGTGTAGTACCACCTGTCACAAATCCCCAATAGCGTGGACCAGACGAAG
>JABFSO010000076.1 GCA_013140555.1 Cyclobacteriaceae bacterium
ATATTTAATGGGTTAGAATTTGATAAAATGGTTAGTAGTCAATCGAGGCTATTCGAACCTACTAACAACCCCCAATTACTACCAAGTACTAATAACTACTTATCTGATTTTAATGCAGCGTTGCATAATGTCAAATCTGTAAACAAGGCAATCATGGAGGATGAGAAGAAGTTATTAAAATTGGCAGAAGACGTACTCGCCAAAATTAGTCGGGAATATTAAACCAAAAGCTATCGGTAGTTTGTGTTAGTCTAAACTGCTGTCATTAGAATACTACTAAGTACTGACACCGTTAACCTTAATTCGCCTCTCCTATTTGGCACAAATCTTCTAAAGGATGTAATACTAAGCGGGCAGCTAGTTGAACCTTTGAAGTATGTAGTTTATTTCTCCGAAGAGTCTCCCGCCTCGGGGACTCTGTCGGCAAAGGAGACTTCTTCTACAACAAGCTTTGTTTTAATACGCTTATAGTAAGTTCATTCCCTTTTCGTAATTTCACGCCACGAGTTTCATAAGGGAAATAAACTTATTGTGGGATACCGCATGGGACGCTGCGAAAAAGGTAAATAGTGAAGCTATCGAAATAAAGACTGTATGAATCGGAAAGGAGATCGAAAGAAAAAGCCGGGAGAAATTGAAATTCAAATGGAAGACGTTGAAATTATATTGGGCGATGACGTTGTGCATTTAGACAAAATAATCAATATTGTTTATTGCGCTCGCTGCGAAGTTGGATACAATTCGACCATTGAGAATTACACCATTTATCTCAATAAATTAGATGATATACTGTTTGTGGGGCAGTGTGCAAAATGTAAAAATCAGGTGGCGCGGTATGTAGAGACTGGCGAAAATCATTCCAAAGCCGAAGTCGCTCGGCATATCAGAACCATCAAGAAGGAGTTTAAAGTAATAAAAGCTAAAAAACTCTAACGATCCACTGTCTCCATGTTAGAACGTTGCGGTAACACAATCGTGACTTATTCCGCAAAAGTTGCTCAGAAGTATTCTTGGTAAGTTAATTTACCTTTAAGTATTTTTACTTCAATTACACGCATACGTTTTATCACCAATCGTTACTGCAATAATTTGGAGACAACAAGAATATATGATTATAACCTTAGACGAGAACGATTACTTAACATTTCAACTATTTACTGCCTCAAAGACCCCAAGAGTTAAACGGACAAGAATGAGGAGCTGGATAATGACAACTCTTTTGTTCTTATGTTTGGCCTATCTATTTTATCGAAGTGACAACTCTTTGTTAGGAAATCTCTTTTTGGTGTATGCCGGCATAAGTACCGTACTATTTCCTTTTTATACTAGATGGAGGTATAAAAAACATTATCTCAAATTTATTCGGGACACCTATAAAAACAGATTTGGAGAAACGTGTGACATCGAATTTACAGAAGACAACATTGTAACAAGAGACAAATCGGGTGAATTAAAAATTAACAAAGGAGAAATTGAAGAAATTAACGAGATACAAAACCATTATTTTTTAAAAGCCAGATCAGGCATGGCATTCATTGTTCCAAAATCCACAACTACAGACATTGAAAGCTTGAAAAGAGAAATCGTAGCACTGACGGCAAATGGAGCAAAACATAGTATTGAGTTAGATTGGAAATGGAAGTAGTAATTACTGCCTTATCTTCTTATTTCAAACTGGTACTTTGTAAGTAAACTCAGATGGTCATATCTTAGCCAGTAAATCGCGCGGTCACCTGTTGACTTGAACATAAATATTGAACGCAGTTTCTCATGTACAAAATAGCAGCAATCGTTAGCACACTCCTACTAATTAGTTGTGGTGCATCTAAAACCACCATAGATGCTAGTAAGATTCATACATTCAGAAATATTAGTAGCGCAATTTCCTATGAGAATTCAATTGGTTCAGTAGATACCAGCCCTAACCATACTATAGAATTGGCTGGTAGCATGTATCCGAACCACAAAGGATTTGAATTAGCAATTCCAAAAATGTTTCAACAGGTTGAAGTCCCATTTATATGTACTGTCAGCTACTATTACGTGAAAAAAGACAGCTCTATTAAAGTAATCTTTTATCAGTGGGACAATCCAAACCCCGAAGGCTTTGAGAATGCAATAGGCACACAGAATAAATTCAAAAGATTTAGAAACAAGTGGAATCAATTGGCCAGGCAATTGAGCGACCAATTAGGTAAGCCACAGTATAAGAGTATTGCATCCGCCAAATACGGAGATAAAATCATGGTTGACGAGAGTACCGAAGAAAGTATCTGGAGCATTGACGACAATTCAACCAAGCAGAATACGACATGGAGAGACGACATGAAGTGGAAAAGTAATAATGGGGTGAATGCCTATTTGTTTATGTTTGGAGACAACAGAACCGGATACAGGCAAATCAGGCTTGTTATATATGCTGACTGATAATAGTGATAAACTTTAAATGTCCGCTCCTACTACTTCTTACTTCTCAGCGTAGTTGGCTCGGGGACTTGCGGTAAAACAAGTTTTGCTAAAAATTACTGATAGTAAGTTCACCTACCTTTTAGTAATTTCACTTCAAGAATAAGAGACAAAGCCTTGAGTCACGTGCGGTTCACATTAACTTACATCTATGGAAAGAAAATACTACATACATAATGGTATAAATCATCAAGGGCCGCTCACCCTAGACGAGCTAAAAGAGATTGATATAACCAGTAATACACTCATTTGGTATTTGGGCTTAAGTGAGTGGACACCCGTTCAAAGAATACCCGAACTTCATCATTTAATTAAAAGAGTAATCCCACCTGTATTGGGTGTAGACAAAGACAAGCAAGTACAATTATATCAATTGCCCATTATTAATAAAGCCCTCTCGCAAGTACCTGAAAAAAAGAACCACAAAAGGAATTCGCTAGTAATTTTATTATCTTTCATTGGGCTGGTAATTATCTTTTCAATCACATTTGTCTTTCTTAAAGAGAGTTTCAAAAGCAAGAATGCTTCTATTGAAAAAGAGGAAAACACCAAAAAAGAAAATCAAAGACTGGTAAACAAACCGTTAGCTGCAGCTGAAAACTCCGGTAATGTATATGCCTTATTCCCTAATGGAATTAAAAAGCAACTCACATTTAATCAAACAGACTCTGATCCCATTCTTTTGCCCGATAAAGAACAAATTATTTTTGTTCGCAGCGAGGCAAGAAGAAAAGTTAAAGAACTTTTTTTTTCCAATGATGAGATTAACTATAAAGTAAAAAAAGTAATGCTTGTAAATGTTAATGATTCAAGAGAATCTGTTCTAACCGATCAAAAACTTTATGAAGACGGGCAAGATGGAACACATGAAATTTTGAAAATTGACAATCCTGTGTTATCGCTCGATAAAAATTATCTAATGTTTGTTACTGAGAAATATGCAACAGGAAGTGAGTTAGTAATGGTTAATCTTAAAACTGGCGTATGGACAGAATTATTTACTGCAGAGTGGTTTGAACAAATCGATAAAGAACCGTACAAAGGATATTTTTTCGCTGCGCAAAGCATTGTGGGCGATAAAGGAAGAGGTATTTATTATCGTCTGGTTGATACAACAGGACAAGTAATTAAAGAATTTAGTGACAAAGAAAACTTGGATAAGTTTAAAAGCACTTTGAATTGAGTAAGTTCACTCCCCTTTTCGTAATTTCACTTGATGAGTTAAGGAAGGGAATTAGATATGGAGCAGAGTACTTTGCAAGAGAAACTGCTGAGAGATGTAATACAGAAAATCTGCCATATATGGAGTACGAATACGATAACGACCTTAAATATAAATACGCTCCCTATTTCTTAGCATTTGGGGCACTTGGATTTGTTATTATGCTTGCGATTTTGGTGATAACGGACGACTATGAGCAATATACTTTAATAACGAAGGAGACCGAAGTAATCGGCCGTGTGTCAAGTGTAGAGCGAAATCATGGCTATCTGCGTTTTAAGGTAAATGACTCCTTAAAGTACACTGTAAGAGGTTCAAACATGAATAATTATGAATACTCCGAACCAAGTTTTTTCTTTTTTTTAAATGATTATGATTGGATTGATAAAAGGAAAGGAACCGATACACTTTTAATTGAAAAGCAATTTGCGGCCCACAGAAATGAATACTACCAATTTGTGATTGGTCAGGACTTAAATAAGGAGTTAAGAAAAGAGTAAAAAGTTTTACTTCTCCCCATAGTTGCCTCAGGGACTTTGCGGTAAAACAAGCTTTGATTTAAATTGCTGATAGAAAGTTCACCTACCTTTTCGTAATTTCACTTCATGAGTTTCGTAAGATAAATAGACTTAGTGCGGGATGCCGTGGAGTCCCTTGACGGAGACTGGAGTGATTAGAAGAGATTAATTTTAGCAGGACTTTTAACTTATGAATTCCTTTCTTGCCTGTTTCATATCCGGAGCCAGTTTTCTTCTTAGTTTCCTACTTTTCTTTCATCCCTTCCAACAGAATATAAAAGCCAATCGCTGGCTTGGTATTTTTGCGTTTGTTATCGGCTGTGCTTTCATCGGCACCTATCTTACTTTAACAGAAACAACCGGTTCAAACAACTTTCTGTTTAAGATTCTGAATAGTTTGCAATTTCTTTTAGCACCGAGCTTTTACTTCAGCATTCTGTACTTCGTAAAACCCACCAAAGTATTTACAAAGATGGATTGGCTTCATTTCTTTCCCTTTGTGATGTACACAGTGGCAGAAACAATCTGGAATCACGGCAAGGAGAGTATTTCAATGCTCACTCTTTTTATGTTTGATGGACATACAGACATTCTGGTACGGAACATATTGCCATTAATCGCGCTCGTTTATTTGATTCAATGCTATTTCATCTTAAAAAAACACAAGGCCAACCTGAAGCGAATATCTTCTGCTATCCACCAAATCAGTCTGGATTGGCTGGTTCAATTCTTATTCATCTTATTAATAATCGTTTTTATTTGGATCAATGATGCACTCTTTGGCTTGCCCTTTATTACAGAGGCAACCAATTTTGTTTACGCGATTGCTATCTTCTTTTTAGCTTATTTCTCCATCCAACAAAAAGCAATTTTTGCTTTTAAAGAAAAAGATATAGTCCAGATCTCGGAAGTGCTTGAATATGAAGAGTACAAAACAGAAATAAGTACTCCTTCGGTAATCGAGGCATCCACCACTAATACAGAAGTGGATGCTACCGAAGTTTCAAATACAAAGCCCAAACTCAAAAGACTCAGTGCCGGGCAAGTAGCCGATTTATCAGCCCGATTATTCTCGCTGATGGAAAACGACAAACTCTTTCTGAACAATGAGTTGAACTTGCCCACCGTGGCCGAAAAGTTAGATATCAGCATCCATGAAGCCTCCTTTTTGATTAATGAAGCCGCTCAGGATAACTTTTACAACTTCATCAACAAATACAGAGTCGAAGAAGCCAAGAAACTGTTGGCATCTAATAAAATGGAGGAATTGAATATTGTCGGTATCGCCTTTGCCTCTGGGTTCAACTCAAAGACAACCTTTAACACTACCTTTAAAAAAGTGGTCGGTATCTCCCCCTCTCAATTCAGTAAACAGCACAAAAAATAGCCAAAAAACATGTTCGGCTTTATCCAGACGAACAGTTGAAGGGCTGCAGAGCTTTAGTTTTGGGCATTGTTAATAACTAATCTTTCAATTATGCCAAAATTAAAGAATCTCCTGGGGGTCGTTTTAGTAGTATTTGCTATGGCCGGCTCGATTGTCGTCAGTGCCTGCACTGTTTTTATGGCCAATGATGGAAAA
>JABFSO010000247.1 GCA_013140555.1 Cyclobacteriaceae bacterium
GGCTAGGACGCAGCCAATAGGTAGGATGTGGCAGTGAAATCGTGTCGAGCAACTCTTCTTTATCCTTGCTGCTGAAGGTGCGAATGGGCAATCCATTTTTATCTAAAATATCAATGTGTACCGACAGTGCCGATTCATTGATCCAATAATCAATCGCGGCACCTTCAGGCGGATTTTGTCCGGTAGGCTCTTCAGGCGGAAGTGGTGTGTCGCTAAACATATTGTAACGCACACGTGTGGCATGTGCTAATGGAAACAGATACGGCTTTTGTGCTTGCAAGGCAGCGGCCATGTGTCGCAGCGGTGTTATGTTATCTAAAATCCAAATGGAACGACCGTGTGTGCCAATGACTAAATCATCGTTATGAATCACCAAATCGCGAATCGAAGAAGCGGGCATGTTGTTGCGCAGCGACTGCCAGTTTTCTCCATCATCAATGGAAAAGAATACTTCCCGTTCAGTGCCGGCAAACAATAAGCCTTTTTGCTTCGGATCTTCGCGCACCACGTTCACCGCACCGTTGGCCGGAATGCCTTTCACTATTTCCTGCCACGAAGCTCCACCATCTTTGGTTCTATAAATATGCGGACGAAGATCATCTTTACGCAATGCATTCACTGAAACGTATGCTGTATTCAAATGAAAATGTCCTGCTTCTATTTGTGAAACTTTATCCCATGATGTCAGTGTAGGTGGTGTTACGTCTTTCCAAGTTACGCCCCCATCTCCGGTAACGTGAACGAGTCCATCGTCAGTTCCTGCCCAAATGATACTTCGGTTTAATGGCGAACCACTGACCGAATAAATCACCGCACGCTGCTTCATGGTGGCCATTTGTTCCGTTTTAAAATCTCCAATGCTGGCAGGCACCTCGGGTTGTTTGCGCGTCAAATCAGGGCTGATGATTTCCCAATGATCGCCACCGTTGAGAGACTTCCACAACACATTGGTCGCGAAGAGCAAATGTGTGTGATCGGCCGGATGAAATAAGATCGGTAACGTCCGCAGCATTCGGTATTGACCGGAGCGCAACGCTTCCGGTGCTACGTTTTGAGTCTGTCCTGTCTTCTTATTGAATTTGGTAATTCGCCCACCATAAATGATATCCGGATTTTTAGGATCGGCCACCACATACGCGTATTCATCGGCACCTACGCCCATCCAATCGCGGAAAGAAATTTGCCCACCATCGCCACGGCTGCGAATGCCAATCGCGCCACTCTCCTGCTGGCCGCCATATACCCAATAAGGAAATTGATTATCGGTAGAGATGTGATATAACTGAGCGGTAGGTTGATTGTACCACGAGCTCCATGTTTTGCCACCATTCACCGTAATCGTAGCACCCTGATCGGCCGCAAAAATCATTATATCCGGTTGTAGTGGATTGATCCAGATACGGTGATAATCATCGCCACCGGGGGCACCTTTGAAAGAAGTCCACGTAACGCCACCATCCATCGAGCGATACGAAGCTGTGTTGGCAGAGAATACCACATCCGCATTTTTGGGATGCACTTTCACTTCGGCAAAATCACTTCCACGTCCAAATACTCTGCGCTCCGTAGACACGCGTCTCCAACTTTCACCGGCATCATCGCTGCGATAAATGCCTGATAAATCTTTTGCATCAACCGTAGCATACATGCGTCTGGAGTCGCTGGGTGCAATGCATACGCCTATGCGACCTAAGCCATCGGTTGCCGTTGGTAAACCTGTTGTTATTTTCTTCCACGTGTTGCCACCATCGGTTGATTTATGCAAACCGGAATTGGCTCCGGAAAAGGATCCGTTTTCCCAAGGGCCTTCGCGGTGTTCCCACAAATCCGCAAAGAGAATTTCCGGATTGTTAGGATCAAACTCCACTTGAATGGCACCTGTGTTGTGATCGATATACAATACTTTCTCCCATGTAGTTCCACCATCTTTAGTTCGATACACTCCCCGCATTTCATTGGCACCATATGGATGCCCTAACACCGCTGCAAATACAATTTCAGGATTGGTAGGGTGAACAACAACCCGACCGATCTGCTGTGCATCGGGCAGGCCGATATGCTTCCAGCTGGCGCCTCCATCGGTGGATTTAAACATGCCATCGCCAATCGCTAAATCAGGGCGATGCAAACCCTCGCCTGTGCCCACATACACAATATTGGGATGTGAAGGAGAAACGGCAATGTCACCCACCGATCCGGTAGCTTCCTTATCAAAGATTGGTTTCCAGGTGCGGCCGTAATCGTCTGTCTTCCAAACGCCCCCATTGTTCACACCCATATAAAACACATTGGGTTGCGTAGGGATGCCCACCGCGCCTACCGTGCGACCCGCTCGAAACGGGCCGATGACTCTGTGTTGAAGATCATTATAAAAGTTAGCGGGTACCTGCTGTGCATAGACAGACACAGTCAGAAAGAAGAAAGCCAGGAAGCGAACCATAGAGGAAAAATGTTTGACAAAAATTAGTCATTATTTAGGTGCTTAGCAAACCCAATTAAATCGTGAAAAGAATCAAAGATGCTTTTAACCTTCCGCGAAAACATTACAGATCGTAGAGCACGTGGGCATGACTAGATGTGATACTCACCTTGATGGTAAAACAGATGGCAAAAAGTGCCACAAAAAAATCCAACTAAATGGCTAATTTCAGCTAGCGTCATTTCTTATCTTTTTTATCTATCCATTAAAAACATTGAAGAGGCGTGGACACAACCCATCAAAAACTGGGGGCTCATTCTAAACCAATATTTAATTATCTTTGAAAATAGATGCAGGCTCTAGATCCTGTTTACACAATCTAATTTATACTCTCGATTATTATGGCGATACTAGGCTTGCCCTCGCTTCGCTCAACACAACAAATTTACCCAACCGACACAGTTTGTTGAACAGACCCTTTGCCTACGCGTCTTGCTCCTAACGATGCTTTCGGGACAAGCTTGATTACGCGTCCTGACGCTCCGCACACGCGTCCTGACGCTCCGCCTACGCGTCAAGGAGCTCCGACTATGCATCAAGACGGAATGCTTATGCGTCAAAGAGCTCCGCCTACGCGTCAAGACGGAATGCACATGCGTCAAAGAGCTCCGCCTATGCGAAAAGGAGCTCTGCACATGCGTCAAGGAGCTCCGCCTACGCGCCAAGGAGCTCCGCCTACGCGAAAAGGAGCTCCGACTATGCGAAAAGGAGCTCCGCCTATGCATCAAGGAGCTCTGCACATGCGTCAAGGAGCTCCGCCTATGCTTCAAGGAGCTCTGCACATGCTTCAAGGAGCTCTGCACATGCGTCAAGGAGCTCCGCCTATGCGTCAAGGAGCTCTGCACATGCGTCAAAGAGCTCTGCACATGCGCCAAGGAGCTCCGCCTATGCGTCAAAGAGCTCCGCCTATGCGCCAAGGAGCTCCGCCTACGCATCAAGGAGCGCTGCACATGCGTCAAGGAGCTCTGCACATGCGACAAAGTGCTCCGCCTATGCTCCAAGGAGCTCCGCCTATGCTCCAAAGAGCTCCGCCTACGCGCCAAAGAGCTCCGCCTATCTGCCAAAGAGCTCCGCCTATCTGCCAAAGAGCTCCGCCTATGCTCCAAGGCTGAACGCTTCTGCGGAATTTGCGCAAAAAGAGGGTTTTTGATCCTGCTATTCTGTCAGGACAAGGATTAGACTGCTCCTGATAGCTATCGAGAAGCGACCGGTTTAACGATATTTAAACAATGAGGTGTTTTTATTTAACGAAAACAAGCTCGCGACCACCCCGCCCTGCGGGCACCCTTGGCAAGGAGGGGAACTGGTATTTTGGGCATGCCCCCCGAAGATTTATCGTAAAGGGCTCGCCCCCCCGAAGATTTATCGTAAAGGGCTCGCCCCCCGAAGATTTATCGTAAAGGGCTCGCCCCCCGAAGATTTATCGTAGGGGGGCGGCCGGGCTGTTTGCTATACTCCTCGTCCCGACTCACATCCCACGCCACTGCGGGGTGCCGCTTCCATCCCTGCCCCTAGGGCTTCGATAAAAATTTGGTGAAAGAGAGAAGTAGAGGAACTACGTTGTGGCTGTCAGGTGGTAATGCCGGACCGGCAGAAATTTTGTTTGCAGGTTGCAAAGCAGTGTTATCGTTCGAGATGATGATGTTGAAGCGTGGGAACTAAGTGTAAGTCATTAGGTGCAAACTAAGGACAGCAGTTTAGACTAATAGAAACTACGGTTAGCGGGGGCTAGGCGATTCTCCTTCATTTTCTTCTTCGTCCAGAAAGTCGTCTGGTGTTTCGTGAAGGTCGATATATAACTCACATGATTTTAATAATTCAGCGCCATCTAGTTCAATTTCTGTGTAGTTTATTGCTCCAACCGGATATTCCCAAATATTAAATATTGCAGAAATCCAATTTTTACAATTAGGACATTGAAAATCTTGAGTTGCTTCATAATGATTTTCTGGGCCCATCTGTCTTTCGCTACCATCAACGCAATCGTATTCCAAAGAAAAATCGTCCACGTTAACGGTGTATTCTGACATACATTCATGACACTGAAAGGTGAAAAAATCATCTCGACTTCTCGCAGTTATCAAGTCAGACACTAATTCTATTTGTTCTTCAGTTATTTTAGTCTTAAGTAGTTTTTTGGAAGCATAAAGAAATTGAGCCGAATTGTACATCCAAAAGTCTTTCGTGGTCTCATCTTTAAATTCCTTAATTAATTCAAGTCTTGGATTTTTGATTCTCTTTTCTGTCGCCTCAAGTTCACACCAGTCCTTTTTCAAATCATTGGAAATAAAAACAACATCTTTTTTTTCCTTTCTAGCATGATCAAGAATTTGTCGCCAGATAATTAAGTCCCCAAATATTTGAGTGCCTTCTTTTTTCTCCTTTTTTAAGTCTTCATAACCAGGTGGAATGTCAAATTCAAAGCGATGCTTTCCTTCCTTCGTTATTTCGATAATCTCTGAAAAGGAAAACTCGCGACCTACAGGAAAATAGTTTTCCATGTTTTTTAAAACCGAGTCATCTAATTCGAGGTCGTTGATTTCCTTTTGCTTGTCTTTAATTTGAGCTAAGTACTTTTCGTTAAACTCTTTAAGTTTTTCCGTGTACATTTCTAAGTGCTTATCAAATTCGTCAATGTTAACAGGTTCAATAAAGGGATGTTTATCCTTATTCTTTGTCCGTTGTCTTAAATCCTGTAGGTTTTTCTTAGTTTGAGTTACTGAGTCCAATACTGGTTTAAGTATATTGTCAATCAGTGGTTGATAATTTTCACTAATAGGCTTTTTAATAATACTTAGTCTATTTTTAAGAAATTCAAATTGGATATGATTTGGTATCCAAAGACGTCCTTTTATTTTTTCAAATATGTCCGTGTAAATTTCCTGTCTAGTTGTTTCTGGATAATAGTAGAAGTCAAGAAGTGCAGAACTGTCGAAAATGAACAGGCAGTCTTTCCATAGAGTTTTTTCCCTCTCTTCTGTCAGATGATAGATGTCGAATTCTTCTCTTTTCATTTATGAGTCCGAATTTTGTTACCGCCTTGCCGCTTACGTTTGTGTTTGCGATGTGGCCGGCTTTCGAAGCCGCGTCCTGTCCCCGAAACCAAACGTTGAACGAAGATAACACTTATAGCTTACACTTCACCCGGCCATAGCGCAAACATACTGTTGTGCGTTGGCAACTTTCCTCTCTTGTTTAATTTTCAAATTCTTTGTCGCGTTGCACCGTCTTTGATGTGTCCTTCTGCTTAATGAACTGTCAAGATAACTAACTAGTTCTTTTTTAACTTTTCAGCAACGCTG
>JABFSO010000063.1 GCA_013140555.1 Cyclobacteriaceae bacterium
TGTAAGTTTATGATTGGCAAAAACTCCATCAGGTTCTAAATGCTTTTTCAAACTCGTTACAACTGCAGAAAGGTCAATGATTCCAACACCTCTTGCTTTGCCAGGAAATTTTATCGCACCATAATACGGTGACTCTTCATTTTCATTCAGGTCCACTGCAATATCTGTTGCGCGATTGATTGCATGGTTTGTATCATCGTCCATCTCTCCGAATAAGTCATAGATTAAACTTTTAGGAACAGGCTTTTGCTCGGAGTTGATATTGACAAAAATTAATGCTGCTTCTCTTGTGGTTAGTCCAATACAAAAAGTCACAAGAATTTCTTGTTCTCCAATCTTTTCATCATCTTTCATAGCTTCCCCAAGTCCGGCTAGGCGGTGTTGTCCGTCAATTATTTGGGAAGCAGAAGGAACAATTGGGACTATAATTTCTCCGTTAGAAAATTCGGGTTTTAACTTTGCGTTTGTCCAGTTCAAAATAAAAGTATTGAAGAACATATTTCCTTCCAAGACAAAAGATTTTATTGATAGTATCCGTTGTCTGTTTAGCAGCCTCTGAACTGCACCTTCTTCATCATCTTTGCCTCTTACGGCAACATATGAAATGTGAATTACGTCTTTCACTTTCATTGTCAAATGAAACACAGTCAGTTTCCCAAATTTAGATTTGAGTGCTTTTGCTTTGTGTCTTTTAACTGCCATATCCTGTCTGTTTGATAATCGTTACAAATTTTAAATAACTATAAGTCGTTCGGTGAAAGTTTACCAAAGAGTGCGTATCAGATTAGAATATGGCTTCCTTACCTAAAACCTTGCGCATATTCGTCAATTTATTTCTTTCTGCCTTTTAACAAATCTCGTCCTTCTCTCCCATACCACCAAAAAAAATCTTGACGTAAAATCTCTACAAAACGTGTCGTTTTTTCATGACAAGAAAGTCCGAGATTCTTTTATATTAGCGCTGCTAGAGGTTTTATTCATTACGATAACACGCTTTCAAGTTCATCCTTCCATTTAACAAACCCTTGATCCATATTAGAGTAATCATGATGAACCCTGCTAAAGTGATCTTCCACTGAGTTTAAATAAGATTTTTTTCCTCGATCCCTAACCGCTCTTATGATATCCTCAACTTCTATAAATTTTTCCTTTAAAGCATTAATGTCTTTTGCCGTTTGCCAAATCCATGTTGCCTCTTTAGTATTTAAAGTTTCCCAGATTATGTGATAATTCCTTTCACCCGCCAAAAGAAAAATAAATGAAAAGGGTTTTTGAACAAACCTGAGCTTCATAATATCTGGTAAGTGTTTGCTTGATAAAAATCTTAAATGTTTATAGTGCTTTGTGTTTGAAATCTTTAGAATGTCTTCAATCAGATCTTTGCAATTACTATAAAATGCATTGGGTTTAATTTTCTCTATCCCAAAAGTTTCAAAATACTCATCTATTGTAAAAGCGACCTTGTTATTTTCTGCATCAGTCTTATTTCTAGTTACCGATTTAACAAACTGCAACCTTACATTTTCAATAAACTGTGAATCAATCCGATCAATTTCTGGTGATTTAACCTCAATAAACGTTATTTCATTGTCGGTAATCTCTATGGATGCTGTAACTTCAATCCTTTTCGTTTTAAGAACGTTCGCGAAATAGTTCTTGACAGCATCAAATTCTTCTTTGATTACATTGTTAGGAATTGATAAAGCTATTGCCTTCTTATAATCATGGAACTTCTTATCAAATGAAACACCGCCATTCTTAAAATGAACATTTTTAAGAGGCACACTGAAAGTTTGCTTGATAGTCTTTATACGAGGTTTTCTAAGCGGAACCTCAAAAACCTCAATTCTTTTTTCGGAGTTATCCTTTATTACTCTATTGACTCCAATTGTACTACTAGCCAAAGTTCGCAATAAGCCGTAAGTGTCAATATTCTTAAATACAACAATTTGAAGGTCTCTAAGTTTATCAGCTAATAATATCTGGTGCGCTTCAAATGATGTTTCTCCAATTTCATAAGATATGATCTCACAATATATCTTCTTCTCGAATTCGAAATAATCCAATACCATAATAATCCAGTATGCAAAAGGTTTAAAATTCTTTGCTATATCAGGCAAACCCAGTTGTTTAAGTGACATTGGTCTATCACTTGCGAGATAAGCTTGATCATGATTAAACAATATTTTCAGTTCCTCTCCAACCACTTGTTACTATACTTGTCTTTAAAGTTCGAGCTAATGCATTCGATCTTACACTAAACTAACACTACCAAATTTCGCCCATCCTACCCACACCTCCAAAAAAAGTCTTGTCGTAAAATCTCTACAAAACGTGTCGTTTTTTCATGACAAGAAAGTCCGGAATTCTTTTATATTGACGCGGGGGTATTAGGACTTGGGGGTTGGGCAATAGTCAATGGTCAGTAGTCAGTGGTGTTGCGAGACGTGAGCTGCTACTTGTTGCAAGTGGGTAGGGTGTCGAAACGCTATGTTGAAGAGAAGTCAGAAGTCGGAATTCAGAATTAAGAATGGACTTTCGAAACACTCCGTGTTATCAATTGCTCATTTGTTTATGATAGCGATCGGAATTCAACTACTTCTTACTACCTGCCGCCCCCTGCATGCTGCCTACTTCTTATAGTTGCTGGTGGTGAGGATTGCTAATCTTGCCGCTGGATAGGTTTAAGAAGCTGTATTCCCCAGGCTCCTTATTATTTCTTAAAATAAAATGTACCCCCTCCATTACTGGGGTCATTCGTTGGTCTATCCGTATTTTGGTTGTTAAATAAAACCGGAGGATTGATCAGGCACTGCTTAAAGGAAATCTTGATCGTATCTATATCATTGTAGGCAGTCTGCAAGTAAAATGTTCTTTCCTTGAGATTAAGCAAAGCACTCGGGTCGTTGTATGGAACATCACTGTATGGCGTCAGGTTTGTGAATATCCAGCCATCGATGTAATACTCATAGATTTTATCCTTGCCAAAGCGTGGCGGTAATACCTTCCGATTTTCATCCATCAAAACCACACTATCCGCATGTATGCGTGAAGTCTTTGAGGTGCCTACTAAATTTTCGGATGTTACCTTGTCAATGATTACAAACGCTTTGGGACCTCGAAGGAAATTTTCTGTCTCTGCATCCGGAAAATTACAAGGATGATCGGAAGCCTTATGTGTGTTGGGATCACAGCCGGCCAATGAGCCACAAAATAGGACTATTGAAATGGTTGGTACAATTCTCATGATTCTCATGTAAACGGAAGTACATCAAGATACTAAAAACTCAACTTTCAAATAAATTGTTTCCTGT
This sequence comes from Cyclobacteriaceae bacterium, assembly GCA_013140555.1. Classification (GTDB taxonomy): domain Bacteria; phylum Bacteroidota; class Bacteroidia; order Cytophagales; family Cyclobacteriaceae; genus ELB16-189. The sequence continues at coordinate 3,315 of JABFSO010000063.1, forward strand.
CCGGGTAATTGGGCTCGTTTCATTCTTTTGTGCTCTTACCGGATGATAATGATGGGTGGCCACTTGCCGGTTTTCGGATCTATTTTGCCATTCCATACCAGCACTTTATTATAATAAATCTTATCGGGTATGATGGGCTCTTGCTGATTTTCAAACGTGTAGGTAAGTGTGTCCGTCACTGTGGGACTAAGGGTTACATACGTTTCAATTGGCTTCTTACCAGATCTTGTAGGCACCGATATGCCGAAATAATACTGTTGATTTGAATTATCCAAGAAGAGGAATAGTGGTTTGCCTTCATACATGATTTCTTTCGTTACTCCGCCCTCTTCTATTTTACTGACTACTTTCAAATCGTCTCTTTTGTAAGCAAGTGGATTACTTTGATTCAGCAAGTCAACGCCATCACTGGTCTTATAATAGGTATAAACCTGAATAGCTTGTGGGGACCATGGCTCTTCTTGATGGGTAGCGCAGGATGCCAACAGTCCTATTAAACAAATCAACCTCACACTCTTTTTCATTTGTATCTGTATCTTAAGCTAGCTGAAAGATACGCAAGAATTGGGAATATGTCAGGTGTGAGTGGAGATGGCTGAGATGTGAGATGTGAGATTTGAGATCGCCTACTGAATATTGCCTTCCGATAGCTATCGGAATAGATATTGCAATGTTGTTTGCCAACTGACTAGTTTGGAGGTGTCGTGACTTCTAATCATTAGTGTCTTCGTGAATTATTTTCTTATACTATGTTCTTTTATGAAATTATGGTTAAATACTCTTTTCGTTCTTTTTGTTCCCGCCCTTCGGGATGAAACACCCCGCCTTGCGGGATGAAACACTTGAAACAAAAAGAACCAAAAAATTCAAGAACGAAAGATGCTCCCCCCCACTTCCTTTCACACCCCCGCCTGTATTCATCTAATCACTTTATTCTAGGCATTCATGAATCTGCGATTTCGTTCGGGCCACCGCTCGTGTGCTACGATTTACTATTAAGTTAAGAATCGTTCAGTGAGCCTCGGATTTATAACAGCGAAAACTCAAAACGTAGTTATGAAACTGGTTTGATTCTTATCGTCTAAATAGTATCGCGTGATGTCGTGACACCATGTAACACTTAGTGCTTGGTGCTTTTGTGGTAAATTGTGCTTGCGGTTCTTCTACTTAGATATAGCTGCTGCCTCAAACTCCAACCGCATTACATGGGTGGTATTTAATAGCACACCATTAATTTCGGCCGGCTTCCACTTGTAATATTTATTCTTAATTTCCTGAATCGCTATTGCCAGCAGCTGTTCTTTGTATTTTTTATTTTGTCTCCGCGCAGGAATAAAATCTACCAATTGATAGCCCGAAGTATTTCCGTCTTTATCAATAACGACACTTAAATCCATGAACGGATGATAGACGGCAAACATGGGTTTTTTATCTACCACCCATTCCTTCCGGTGTGCCTTTATAGGCAAGTCGACTACAATAGAAATAGATGTATGTGTATTTGCGCTGAGGCAACGAGGTCGAATGTCGCAATCCCAACTGCTAATCGTATCGAGCAAGTGATTGGCCAGATAGAGGTCATTGGCTTCTTTATGTAAGTCAGGCTTAAAGTTCTTTCCATACTTTTCAAAAAGGATAAGGTCGAGATAGTCTTGATAACAACCAGTGGTTTGATCAACGTAGCCGATGTCTGTGCCTATATCTAATTTAAATTTTAATTGATTGGACTTACAGATTTGTGCCAGCTCGTTTTCATAGCGCAACATAGTACTGAAACCATCTACATTAAAAACGAATAATGCAGAGTCTCCGGATGAGTCGCGGATAGCACGTTTGATATCATTGAGGCATATCGTATCAGTCGGGCTTACTTTTTTCAGGTAAGCAAATCGGGCAGCGCGATTTGTAGTATCAGCACTCACAAATTGTTCCAATAAACTGGATTGCGAATTTACTTTACAAGCGCTGCTGAGAATAACAAACAATGTGATGAACCTCGCTCCTGCCATCGGGTAATCTTTAACTTGTGGTATAAAGATAACAAATTGGGATCGCGGAAGGACAGACCGGGTTAGGAATTAGGACTTGGGACTTGGGGGTTTCGTGTTGCGAGACTGGGTGGTCATTAGTCATTGGTCATTGGTCATTGGTCAATAGTCAATAGTCATTAGTAATTGGTATTAGGACTTGGGATTTGGGACTTAGGGCTTAGGGCTTAGGACTTGGGGGTTTCGTGTTGCGAGACGTGAACCGTTACTGGTTGCAAGTGGTGAGGGTTTCGAAACGATACGTGTTGTCAACTGTCAATTGCCCATTTGTCAACTAACCAACGTTGATTGGTCATTAGTCATTGGTATTTAGGACTTGGGACTTAGGACTTGGGGGTTTTGTGTTGCGAGACGTGAACTGTTACTGGTTGCAGGTGGTGAGGATTTCGAAACGATACGTGTTGTCAACTGTCAATTGCCCATTTGTCAACTAACCAACGTTGAGTTGTGGTGACTCCAAGTAAAACTTAGTGCTTTGGTGGTTGAAAAGAAGTCAGAAGTCGGAAGTCAGAATGAGTATGGTGAAATTCCTAATTCAAAATATCTTCTACTATCTGCTCTAAGGCACGTGCCTCTTTGTTAAATAAATTGATTCCAGTCACGTAAGAAATTAAAAGGATGGGTGTAAAAAACAGTGTTTTGTAATAGACTGAGATAGCAACGAAGAAAGACAAAACGATTAAACCAGAAGCGTTTGTCGTAAATGTAATTTCCCATTTTCCCTCGCCATCGCTTTTTCCTTTTGCCACCACAGTAAAGGGTACACGCCTAAACTTACCTGTTCTGGTTAATGTAAATTGTTCGTTCTCTACATGACCATGTAAATATCCTTCTTCCTCGGGAAATGAATGAGTCGAATGTTCTTTTAGCAATTGCATTAGTTTACTCAACACTTGCTGGTTAAGCAATCGACTCGGCACGGTGCGTTTGTAATAGGGTATTAGTTTCATAGATACATTACTCCTGTTCGGGTTCGCCATACAGTAATCGATCCTGTTCCTCAACTAATCGTAGGTACTGCTCATGGATAGCCAAACATTCGGTGTCATTCGTGGCATTACCTTCTTTAATAAGTATGTCTGCCACTTCGTTGTTCTTATAAACAAACCGGCAACCCATATCTTCCATATCTTCCAAGTCAATAAATGTGGCCATGGCGTGGGTGTCTTTACTCAGCTGTATAAACCAATCCCTAACCGATTTTGAATCCAGAAATAAATAACTAATCCGAGTTGATACAGCCATAAATATGGCAAAGGTTTGATGCGTGTCCTCAAGCAACTCAAAGGTAATGGCACCAATGCGGCCGGTTTGATCGGTTGGAAAGTGATCTCTGTACTTCGACTTTTTAAAGAACAAGGTGTTTCTGAATTTGAGACCTTCATCCCTCTGGATGTCTTCTCTCAAATACATGCTGATGGCATCATCCAATGGCAAATCGATCATCAAATATTCACGCGACTCTCCTTTATGTCTTTGGCATCGCTTTTCGATCAACGATTGCAGGTTGGCTCTTTCTGCCTTATCGATCATAAGAATATAACTGTAGTTCAGACCCACGGTGTGCTTTGTTTATGAAGGTAAAGATAATTGATTGGATACTATATTGGGACTTGGGGCTTGGGACTTAGGGCTTAGGACTTGGGGCTTGGGGGTTTTGTGTTGCGAGACTGGGGAGTTAATGGTCATTAGTCATTAGTCATTGGTCAATAGTTTGTGTGGTCGTGACGCCTTAATGATTGTCAACTGTCAATTGTCCATTTGTCAACTAACCAACGTTGATTGGTCAATAGTCATTAGTATTAGGCCTTGGGACTTGGGACTTGGGGGTTTTGTGTTGCGAGACGTGAACTGTTACTGGCTGAAAGTTGGTGAGGATTTCGAAACGATACGTGTTGTCAACTGTCAATTGCCCATTTGTCAACTGACCAACGTTGAGTTGTGGTGACTCCAAGTTAAACTTAGTGCCTTAGTGCCTTAGTGGCGAAATCAAATAAATAGTTTGGAGTTAAGATTTAGAGTCTTTGATAAGATTCCTCGTGCCTCGGAATGACAGGGCGGGTTGTCAATTGCCCATTTGTCAATTGTCAACTGCTGCCCATTGCCTACTTCTAAATTACCCCTCCACATCAATATCGTACTTACTTAAAAGTCCCGGAAGGCCGGAAAGTGTAAAGCGTGCTTTCTTCATACGGTTGTTGGAAGGATCGATCGAGAAATGAAAGGCGGTGCGAAAATCGGTTTTCTCTAAGATGGTATTCTCAAAGAGTGCTTGCAACAAATCGCACTGATCGAAACTCGCACCGGTGAGATCGCATTCGGCAAAATCTACTTCGTGCAGTTGTGATTTTTGAAAGATGGTCTTCTTCAGCTTGACCTGATAAAATGAACTCTGACTGACATTACAATTTTGAAAGCTCACCGAAAACCCCAACTCATGGCATTTCTCAAAGTGCAAACCGAGCATCTTACAATCTTTAAATGCTACCGATCGCCACGCGGAGTTGACAAGCTTTGCCAGACTGAGATTACATCCCGTGAAGGAACAATCTACAAACTTAATGTCCGCAAGATCTGTGTTCGACAAATCGCAATTCGTAAATGTGCAGTTTTCGTATTCACCTTTCGGCAATGGATTTTCCTGATAGTTGGTTTTGTTAAAGGCTTTTCCTTCTTCGTATACTGGATTCATGATGCGTTGTTATGAAGCCAAGTTAAAAAAGAAATACGAATTAGTAGTTTGTAGATAGTAGTAGGGTTTCGAAACGCTCAGAATAGAAATGTGTAAAAGACGTCAGACTCCTGAGAGGTGTCGTGACGCCAGTAACACTTAGTTCCTTAGTGGCGAAATCAAATAAATAGTTTGGAGTTAAGATTTAGAGTCTTTGATAAGATTCCTCGTGCCTCGGAATGACAGGGCGGGTGTCAATTGTCTATTTGTCAACTAACCAACGTTGATTGGTCAATAGTCATTAGTCAATGGTATTGGGACTTGGGGCTTGGGACTTAGGAGTTTTGTGTTGCGAGACGTGAATTGTTACTGGTTGAAAGTGGTGAGGATTTCGAAACGATACGTGTTGTCAACTGTCAATTGCCCATTTGTCAACTGACCAACGTTGAGTTGTGGTGACTCCAAGTTAAACTTAGTGCCTTGGTGCCTTGGTGCCGAAATCAAATAAATAGTTTGGAGTTAAGATTTAGAATCTTTGATAAGATTCCTCGTGCCTCGGAATGACAGGGCGGGTTGTCAATTGCCCATTTGTCAATTGTCAACTACTCCTCAATCTGCCGAGTGCTTCGGTGGACTACCGTTTGTAGTAGGCAACAATACTTGCCTTAGCCAATGTTTGGCTCCACAAATAAAAACCAACTGTAGCGGGGTTGTTGCTGTCTGTCAATCCCAACTTGTCGGTCTTCAATGCATACACAGTAATAATGTATTGATGCAAGCCGTGGCCCGGAGGGGGACAAGGACCACCAAATCCTTTCATACCAAAATCGGTGATGCTCTGGATCGATCCTGCGGGTGCTAAATTAAGTTTTACATTTCCCGCATTGGTAACCAACTCGTGCGTGCTCGCAGGAATATCGAATACGACCCAATGCCAAAATCCACTTCCGGTGGGCGCATCCGGATCGTACATGGTAATCGCAAAGCTCTTGGTTCCCTCGGGTGCATTAGTCCATGATAATTGAGGTGATTGGTTTTCACCGGAGCACCCGAATCCATTAAACTCTTGCACCTTGGTGGCCTCTCCTCCTAAATCTTTGCTGGTGAGTGTAAAGGTGCGCTGCGCAAAAGCAGTCACCGAAAAAATCAACGACACGACAAAAATCAAATATGTTCTTTTCGTATAGTATAAGTTTGTATACAAATGTAGCGCCTGCATACTTGTGTGTGCCGATGGGGAACGCTCAAAAAATGTTGCTAAAAGGTCAACCTTGACGATGCTGCCGCGGTGTCGCTTTATAGCGCAACTTATATGCCTGAATGAAACTGGATAAATTCTCGTAGCCTACTTCATAATAAACTTCAGACGGCTTGCGGTGCTCTTGTTGCAGCAAATGCTGCGCATACGCCAACCGTTTGTGTTGAAACCATTTGATGGGTGACGTAGCAAACTGCTTGTTGAATTCGCGCTTGAAGGTGGACACACTCATGTTGCACAAGAAGGCCAGCTCTTTGATGGTAAGTTTGCTGAGTTGATTACTTTCTACTGTATGAATAAACTTTTGCGTGGCTCGATCGCTGTTGGCAGCCAGCGCGTGTAGAAAATCTGGGCCATACATTTCACTTAAATAAAGCATGATCTCTTCCAATTTTACTTCCAGTAGCTTCGACTGCATGGGCTTGGATAATCTGGAAATATGTAAGAGACTATCTACAAAATTCCGGACAAACACATCGGTAGAAAACGCAAACACCGATTGACTGGAGACAACGGTTTTGGGCACGCGTTGTTTTCGGATAAATTTTAAAAGCACCTCGTTGGAGAAAATCAACATCACACTTCGGTAACTTTTGTTGCGCGAAAGTCTTTCGGTCATCAGGCAGTGGCCGGCCTTCATCACGAGAAATTGGGTAGGATCAATGGCGATGGTGGAATGCGTAGACATCACTTCTTTTTTTCCATCTGTCAGAAAGCTGAAGGCATTTTGATGGAGAGTGATTTGTTGACGTTCCACCGATTTCGAACTGCGATGTTCATAAACTTGTATGGGCTGCGATTGATCCAGCTTCAGGTCTTCGGGAATGTGTATAACTCTCAAGGCGTGTTATCGTTTGGTGGTGTTGCGTGCAAATTTAGTGAATCAATGGAAGTCTTTGCAACGAATCCTTTTGCACTTGACAGCTCTGTTTAACACCAATGCAAATAAAGGCGTCTGACACCTTAGAGGTGTCGTGACGCCTGAATGATTGTCAACTGTCAATTGTCCATTTGTCAACTGACCAACGTTGCGTTGTCTTGACTCCAAGTAAAACTTGGTGCCTTCGTGGTGAAAATCCTTAGTACTACATTTTCTTAAATACAAAATCCAATCGCTCGTTGCTATAGAGAAACAATTGATCGCCCACGATTCGATACTTCTTATCGCCTGCCGATAAAATCCGAGCGAAGTGATCTGGCGCGGGTTGACAAGTAATGTTCGTCCAAACTATTTTATCAATAGGCCGCGTGCGAAAATGAATGGTCGAATCCTTTACTACATAATACAGATACCTGGCTTCAAACGGTTCGTTCTGAATGGTAAATGTGAACCGACCCTTGTCGAGAAATCGAAAAACAATGCGGCAATCCGGAGAAGTATTCTGAAAAGTCACTAATGTCCATGGACTGTTCACTAGTTCCTTGGGTATCACCTGTTGTCTGCTTTCTTTCGGTTGGCCAGAAAAAAGAGTGGCACATCCTCCTGCAAAGGTTGCTACTAAAAATATTCCTATGTATCTCAGGTGCATCACTTCCTATTAACGATTAACTATTAACGATTAACTGATTTCCGGTTAATCTTCCAAATCAAAAAAGCATTGGCCAGTGTAAGCAGGGTAAACCAACGCTCGAGTGAAGTAGTTGCAAAAATGTTTCCCACTGTGTTCAACACAAAGAGTCCAAAGAAAATCCAAAGTAGAATGGTGACTATCTTTTCACTCAACAACAAAGGCATCATGCCTACGCGCTGCGCTACGAGGTAAACAAAAAACAAATTGATCAGTAAGGATACTGTCTCAAACACATACATCTCGCTGTCGTTCTTCAGCTTTCCGCCCCAGGTGATCGAATAGGGAATCACCTTCACTAAAATCAGCAAATGGAAAACCATCACCAACAAACTTATGACTACTAATACTTGACCATATTTTCGTTTACCGGAATTCATGTAAGCCCAAAAGTACAAATCATTGGGCAATAATAGGACTTGGGACTTGGGACTTGGGAATTAGGACTTAGGACTTAGGACTTGGGGCTTAGGACTTGGGTGTTGGGACTTGGGGCTTGTAGCTTAGAAGCTAGCGGCTTCTCCATTAGCGAATATCTCCTACCTTTGCCATGATTTGAATTTTACAAACATGAATACAATCAGCATCCGGGACTTTTATAAAGACATCTGCACCAAAACAGGTTGCAACCTGGATTATTTTCTGGATAGCAAAAGCTCGAACGATCTGGGGCAATTCAATGTATTTGATACGGCCTCGTTTTATTATAGCGGCAATAAACCATCGGAGATGACTTACAACCGAAGGACGTATTACAAAATCAGTTTGATCAAAGGAAAAAACAAAGTAGAATATGCCGATAAAACCGTGTTGATCGAAAAGCAGGGAATCTTATTCGCCACACCCAAAATTCCGTATCGCTATACGCCCGAAAGCAAAGAACAAGCTGGCTTCTTTTGTGTGTTCACCAAAGAGTTTTTATCGAAGTCCAAAACTGGTTTGGTGATTGACGATTTACCGATTTATCAACCGACCAGTGATTTTGTTTATCAGCTCACCAATCAGCAATACCAGGAAATGGAAGCCATCTTCCGGAAGATGAGTGCCGAGTTATCTTCCGACTATGCATTTAAATATGATCTGCTGCGCAATTATGTATTGGAACTGATCCACACCGGACAAAAGTTAAAGCCAATGGAAAGTGCTGCGAACACCATCAACGCGGCCAGTCGCATTTCATCTTTGTTTATTGAGTTATTGGAACGACAGTTTCCTATAGAAAATGTAGCACAAACCATCCAACTGAAAACGCCTACGGATTTTGCTAAGAATTTAGGAATACATATTAATCACCTCAACAAAGTATTAAAAGAAACCACCGGAAGAAGCACCACCGAAATCGTCAACGGCCGCATTGCCGAAGAAGCGAAGATCTTGCTGAAGCAAACGCAATGGAACGTATCTGAAATTGCCTACGTGCTCGGTTTCGATGAAGTAGCGCATTTCTCCAATTTCTTCAAGAAGCATACTTCCCTCTCGCCCCTGAAGTATCGCAATTGATTGAATTTTATAAATAGTCGATTGCTATTTACAAGTTGCCGCCTTCATGAAAGTGTGACCTTTGTTGCACTAAATCAAAAAGAAACAACATGGCAACTCAATTAAACAAAGTAGCATTGGTTACCGGTGGTAGCCGCGGACTGGGCAAGGATATGGCTATTCAATTAGCGAAGAAAGGTTTTGACATTATTATTACCTACCACACGAATGCGGGTGAAGCGGGCAAAGTAGTCAATGACATTACCGCGCTGGGAAAAAAAGCAAAAGCATTTGCACTGGATGTATCCAACTCAAAAACGTTTGACAGTTTTGTGAGCACGGTAAAAAACAGTCTCATTACTGATTTTGGAACAGAACAGCTTTTTGCTGTGGTCAACAATGCAGGCGTTGGCACGCATACCAGCATTGCCGATACAACAGAAGAAGTTTTTGATAACATGGTGAACATCCACCTGAAGGCTCCTTATTTCATTACGCAAAAGTTGCTTTCTATTATTGCCGATGGCGGAAGCATTGTCAACATCTCATCAGGCCTTGCTCGGTTCAGTTATCCGAATTATGCTCCGTATGCGATCATGAAATCTGCGGTTGAAAGTTTAACCCGCTATCAGGCGCAAGAATTTGGCAGTCGTAAAATACGTGTGAACACAGTCGCACCGGGTGCCATTGCCACCGACTTTGGTGGTGGTGTGGTTCGTGATAATAAAGAATTGAACGATCGCCTCGCCAGCATGACTGCGTTGGGTCGCGTAGGTTTGGCAGATGACATCGGCAGTGTGGTAGCATTTTTATGCAGTGATGATGCGAAGTGGGTAAACGCGCAGCGCATTGAAGTAGCAGGTGGCGTGCATATCTAATTGTGCGATAGAGATAAAAAAGAGCTTGCAGACATGCGGCTCTTTTTTTTGTGAACAGATTTTATAGAGTGATAGGGTGATACGGCCTAAACAATTATTCAAATTCCACAACAGGCTTTGATAGCTGATATAAATTTTGCACCGGATCGATTGGTTTGGGTTCAGAAGAAAATCCCTTCGCCACCAGCCAGATACCCAATATCAATTCAAAGAGCGCTACGGGAATGGCGAATAAAGAAGTAGTGGGTGCATGTTGGCCAATGACATTGAACAAGACCAACCCATCACCAACTAATAACAGTGGCCCTCCTATAATACCAACAATCGAAAGGCTTCTCGGAATCAGACGCGAGTGATAGAAAAGAAAGCCGAGTAGTAAATCATTGATAGCCGGCATTAAACTTTGCCCGATCAGAAAAACACGATCGTACAAAATAACCAGGGTGTGGCTGGCCACAAGTGCATCCGCTCCCGCACCGGATTGTCGTAACCCAACTACTGTCAATAGAAATGCTACGCCTAAGAAGATCGTGCTTGCTTCCAACACACGCGCACTAACCAATGCCAGTGCGGCACTTTCGTTTTGTTTTCGTAGCACAGGATAGAGTACTACCGCAGAGCCAATGCACGCGAGCGCTACAATAATTTCCAGCACCGCTCCCAATATGGTGTCGGCATCCGGCACACTGCTCAATAGATAATCAGGCTGATGTATTTTACCATAGAGAGCGAGTGTGGGGATAGAAACAAATGTGAGTAAATAGAATACACCCGCTACGAGTGATGTTTTACGAAGGGAACTCATAGGCATTTTGATGGGCACAGTCTTTTTGACGGTGCTGGTAGATGACGGAATGGGCGTTTTCATATTTATAATTCGTTGAATGCTTAGTTTCTTTTACGGGCCAGTGGGTTGGTTTTCCAGGGTTTAGAAATATGAAGGCTGATGATCAAACTCTGGTTGTAGATTTCCCGATCGAATGAAATATTGGTAAGGCCATCGTTGTAGCGCACATCCAGCAAAATGCTTTTGCGTTTGGTTTGAAATCGGTAGCCTCCTCCCATTTGCACACTCGCTTCCCAACGTTTAAAACCTCCACTCACATCTCCAAAAGTCAGATCGGATGTATTGCTTTCAATCTTCTGTGTTCCATAAAAGTTGTAGGCAATGGCAGGCCCCGCATTGAAATGAAAGCGGCCGAGGTGAACACGCGCCAGCACCGGAAGTTCAAATGTGTATAACCGAATGGTATTGTTGTTTCCATTGAATGGATTATTGACACCCAACTCGGCACCTTTCATAAAAAAGTAAAACTCAGATACCACTGAAAAGTGAGGTGTAATTCCGGCCTGCATCGATACGCCTACCTGTGCTCCCAGCACGGCTTTTTTATAATCAGAAAGGGCATTGTTTGAATTTCCATAATGAAAATTAGTTCCGACCAAATTCAACACAAGATCTAAGTACGTCTCCGGCACTTTCTCTTTCTTTGTTTCGGGGGCTATCTCTTCATTGTTTTGTGCCCATGCGCTTGCGCTCAGCAGCAACATACCTAGTATGCGTGCGATGTGTAATTTTTTCATCATATTCTTTTGTTTAGGTCAAAAGAACAGGAATGAGGTAGGCTACACAATTCTATTATGCAGAGACAGTTAAAGTGTCTGCATAGTGCCCGTTTGAAGCTGCAAGATTATTGAGGCACTACAGCCGGCTGTTGATTAACTGAAAGAAAGAATCTTTGTAGGTATCTGAGATGGGAATTAACTGATCGGCAATTTTAATACGGCTTCTTTCAATAGAAATAATTTTATCCAATGCCACCATGTACGACTTGTGTACGCGGCATAAAATGGATGGAGGAATCATCTTTTCTAACTCACTGAAGTTTTGCAGCGTCATCACCTTCCGTTGAAGGGTGTGGATTCTTCGGTAGTCGCGCATTCCCTCGATGTAAACAATATCGCTCAGCATAATCTTCTCCAATCGATTTTCAGTCTTTACGAAAATGAAATTGGGTGTGGACTCAACTAAAGGACGGACTATATTTTCCTGCGCTTTGTTGACGGCTTGTAAAAAACGCTGGAAGGAGAAGGGCTTTAGTAAATAATCGGTGATCTTCAATTCATAGCCCTTCAGCGCATATTCCTGATAAGCCGTGGTAATGATCACCTGGCTGCTGATGCGGGAGTTCTCCAACAACTCAATGCCCGACAGTTCATCCATGTTGATATCTAGAAAGAGTAAATCCACTTTATGCCTGTTGAGATACGCCAATCCCAGCAGCGCGTTGTCGAATGTAGCGGTTAACTCCAGAAAAGGAACTTTGTTGACAAAGTCGCGCGTCTTCTCCAGTGCCAACGGTTCATCTTCAATAATAATGCATGTGTGTTTAACCATGTGGTATTGTTAAATGTACCCGATACAGATCATCGCTCTTTTTTATTTCTAACAGATGGGTTCCGGCATAGATCAGATCGAGACGTTTCTGAACTAACTCATTACCCAACCCTCCTACCGCCTGCCGAATAGATCCGGATTCAAATCTATTTTCACAAATCAATTCAATGGATACCTCGGTGATCAGCACGCGGATGGTAATCGCATTTTCCAATTTCTTATTGGTCGTGTGCTTAAATGCATTTTCAATAAATGGAATAAAAACCATGGGGGCAATCATTTTGTTTCCGATTGTACCACTCACACTCCATTGCACATAGGATTCATTGGCCGTACGGATTTTCTGTAAGCCTATGTATTTTTCGATGTACTCGATTTCCTGCGAAAGCAAAATTTTGTTGGCTCGTGTTTCATAAAGTACAAACCGCATAATGTCTGAAAGCCGGTTGAGATAATCAGAAGCTTTTACGGCATCGCGTAAGATCAAGGCATCGATGTTGTTGATGGTGTTGAACAACAAATGTGGGTCGAGCTGCGATTTGATCAACGCCATTTCCATTTCATAGTTCTTCTCGCGCAGCATTTGCTTTACCTTAATCTCGCTGAACCAGGTGATGAAGCCACGCATGATCAAAGCCACAATGCCGCAGATCATACCGATCAATGTCATTGAGGTGATCACAATCACAGCAGTTGATCTTCCTTGTTTGCCACCCTGGTCCATGTCCATCATCCATCCCGATTCAATGAGCATACGCAGAAAGAGGTATCCCAGTGCAGCCGCAGCAATGGCTATCGCTATTCCGTAAACGAACGACAGAAAAAATTTATTCTGTTGAATGTAGCTGGGGAAGAGAAAAAAGTAGAACAAGTGAAACGTAATGATCGAAGGAAACAAGGCGAAGAAAAGGAGGTTCTGCAATGCGTTCACCATACGAAATTCGCGCTCGCTCATGGCACTGTTTCGATAGGCGATAGTAACGATGATGAGAATGGCCAGAAGGTAGCACGCCCAAAAACCGATGTGCAACAAGGCCACAAAGTACTTCTTCATAAAATTTCTATCCGGTGATTCAAAGATCACTTTTCAGGGCTAATTGCCAAAAAGAATCTGCAAACCGGGTAAGGATGTCTGCAAGTTAGGCAATTATCTATGCCATCGCTTTTTAGATTTTAAGCTCCAATCGTACCGGTTTTTACTTTTCCGGACTTTTGGTAGTTGGCGATGATGATTCCTTTGGGTGTAATGATACTTTCAGCTAAGTGGAATGCGGTGGGCATGGCGTTGTTGCCATACAGTTTCTTGCCTTTGCCGAGTGTGAGCGGATAGGTAAGAATCCAAAGTTCATCGACCAAGTTATTTTTTAACAACGACTGAACGAGTTTGCTGCTACCCCACACTTGCAGATTTCCACCTTTTGTTTTCTTCAGTTTCTTAATGTCTGCTATACTCCGAACTACGGTGGAGTTATTCCATCCTTTTATCAGTTGACTTGTCTTTTTTAATTTCTTCGAGACCACGTATTTGTTCACCTCGTTGATCCCAGGCCAATACTCACTGTGGGTGGGCCAATAGTTTGCCCAAATCTCAAACGTCTTTCGTCCGATGAGAATATCCGAAGGTTGCATCAGGCGTTGCATCAGCTTGCCTCCGTCATCATCATGATATGGAGCTACCCAACCGCCATACTTAAATCCATCGGCTGGATCTTCTTTGGGCGCACCGGGGCTTTGCAAAACTCCATCTAATGAAATCATCGATATGACGGCTATTTTTCTCATACAGCAACTGATTTACTATTTTCATTAAATCTCGGTAAAAAATTAGAGGTATCGCAGGGTGATTGCGACAATGGAGAGGGCGGATACGAAAATATGAATTGGATAATCAATGATGCGATGGCTCCTGCCATTCGAAAGATTCACCTTGTGTCGTATTCAAAACTTCAGAAATCAACTGATAGTTTTCTTCGGTAGGTGGCAGGTTCACAAACTTATCGATGATGGTGCGATATCGATAGATAATAAAAGTATTTGATACATCTGGATTGATTTTATTGAGATACACTTCGCTCTCCCTATCATTAAAGTCGGGCACAAATGTGAGTGCTACTTTTTGAAGATTTAATTCGCGGCCAATTTTCTCCAATTGTAGTTGAAGGGCTTGTTGGCTTTCGTGGTTTGCATTTCCATACACAAAGTATGCTTTCAAATACTTCTGGCGTTGAATGCTTTCCGCTTCTAAGAAACGGAGCCATTGTTTGATTTCATCCCACTGTGGATGGGCGCCTACAAAATAGAGTATGCCATGAAAACGTCCGTATTTACACACCGGGCAGGTTGCGGTTCCTTTGTCGGGGCCAAACGCATGAAACGGAGTAAACGAGGGTTGATCTTCTCCTATGTTTAATCCGGATGCAAGGGAAGTCGTAATTGCAATGGGGTAATTCGGAATATTTAATCCGAGGATGATGTTGTGCTCTGCTACTTCGTGGTTGCCATGATTTAAAACACGTAACACTTCTGTTCCGGCCCGATCAATCTTACCGTACTTTTTTTGATGAGTCAAATACAAAGGATCGTCATCAAAATAAAGATCAGCATAATATTCATTCCGATTCTTCTCTTTAATAGAAAGGTGAATGTGCTGCGGAATAGTTTCGTTCGGATAGGCAGCCGGTCGCGATGTTCGAATGGTGTAATTTCCATTTGCATCCGACTTCACCCAACCGCGAAGCATGCCATGTCGAAGTGCCTCTTGGGGAACATGCTGATCAGAAGAATACAATCCTTGTTCGTCTGTATGCCAATAATAAATAATGGTGTTGGGAGCAGGCGTTCTGCCATCTAATTGAAACACGCGGCCGGTGACCAACAACTTATGTTTTCCTTCGACCCAACCCATATTGGTGTGAGTAGAAGATAGTTCGCTGGGAATGCCCACATACATCAACTCACATCCATCACAGCCACCGCCAATTTCTTGTGAGACATTCGAATTGGTATCCGGAGCATCTTGAACAGCTTGCCCGCGACAACCATTTAAAACATATAAAGCCGCCAGACTGAGCAGCAAAACGTGGATAGGCTTCATCTTTTCGCACAAAGATGGATGCTGGCACCAACGCTAAACAAATAAAGTAAGGTAAGACGATGTTATTCTGTGGTATCCGGATGAGTGCCTTGAAATTTTTGTTTGAAATCAGCAGCATAATTACGGCTGAGTCGCAGCACGGTGTTGTCGAACAAGGTTACATCATAGTCGCCATTGAGTCGGGATTGGTAAAAGTTCACTTTCGTGAGATTTACGATCGTTGATTTATGGATGCGCACAAATTGGTTGGAATCTATTTTTGATGAAACCGACCGAAGGGTTTCATTAAATAAATAACTCTTCTCTGACTGGTGGATGGTAATGTAGGGAGAATCGGCAGTGAAATACCAGATCTCACTGACGGGAATTTTTTTTCGTTTGGTTCCTTCGGTTACTAAAAAAGAAGTTATGAATTCAACCGATGTGGTGGGTGGAGCTACTGCGTCTTTAATCGATTTATCTTCTTGCTTTTTCTGAATGTATGGGTAGAGAAGAAAGGGAATCGTATAAATGACCAGTAAGACAAAACTATATGTAGTGACTTCATATTGTAAGGTCTGTCGATAAGCAAAGGTGTGTTCAAAAAACAAATTCGAAATGATCCACACCAAGGCCGTATAGGTGAACAAGTGAATGACGGGTGGAAGCAACAAGCCGATGATGAGCATGCTTGCCGAACGAAGTTTGCTGAAGAAAGTAAATTGTATTGCGAGCAGCGGAAGGAAGATCAACCAAAATGAACTGAATGCCAGTGATTCTGAAAAATAAAAAGAAGTTTGATGAAAGGTGGCGTCCAACAAATCGAGGAAAATGGTTCCTGCAACACATACTGCCAGGATAAGAGCCACTAGCAAAACCCGTTTTGTTTGGGGCGGATTATCGAATACTATTGAATGTGCATTCATACGATCTTATTGGCTATTGCTAAAGTTTAAATATCGGTTTTTCGAGGTAAATGAGAAAACGCTTTATCAATAATGTATCTAATCAAACAGCTCCCAAACGGGTTCAATAAACAAAGCTTACCCTGAATTGAATGCCAATCGCTTAGTTCATCGTGCTTTTCCATCCAAACTTATTTAGAAGATATTTTTCTCCAAGTAACAAAATCTCCAAACCCCTTGATAAAACCTTGAATACATTCGCAGGGAGTGGCTCCTCCATTCCAAATGCCTTCACATGGTTTGTCTACCAACTCCGGATGATTTTGTTGGACCCACGCTTTCGCTTCATGATATATCTCCGGATCGTTTGAAGAAGTTTCTACACTGCGAATCTTGCCATCGCGCACCACGATGTGAAATGTATCGGTCACATGAAAATCAATTTCAAGTGCCGGCATCAGATCATCATTCACCGTTACCGGAACTAATATGACTGAATCGTTTTTCTGCACAGGTTGATTTCGTTGTACGATTTGATAATGGCCACACTCGGCCCACTTCTGATAATATAAAATATTGGGTTGTGATGAAGCAGCTTCGGATAAAACGGTTTGCAGAGAATCGTGATCAAACGAATAGAAGGCATCTACAAACCGATTGGCAACAGACTGCTTATTGATAGGATCAGATGTACGCTTAGCTTGGCTGCAGCTGATCATGCCTAGCATAATGAATAAGCCAAATCGTGAATTCATAGAGAACCTTTGTTTAAAGTTACTGACAAATCCGCCATTTCAAGTGGAATCGATCAAACAAAAGAGGCTGCCTTTCATAGACAGCCTCTTCCTTGATATTGTTTAAATCCGGATCTTTTACCAAATCTTAATCCGATCTTCCGGTTTCTTATAAAGCTTGTGGCCGGGCTTTACATTAAATGCCTCGTACCACGCATCCATATTCACCGGTGCACCAACCGTGCGGTATTCACCGGGTGAGTGCGAATCTGTAACAATCAATTGCGCTTGTGTATCGGGCAATGTGTTGGCTCGCCATACCTGTGCCCAAGCTAAAAAGAAACGCTGATCGGGTGTAAATCCGTCAATCTTTTTGTTGGTCTTTCCTTGCGGTGTCATTTTAAATGCTTCATACGCAGCATTCAATCCACCGAGGTCGCCAATGTTTTCTCCTAATGTCAGTTTGCCGTTTACATGCACTGAATCGAGCACGGTGTACGCGTCAAATTGTTCCTGCAATTTCTTCGCGCGTTCTTTAAACTTGGCCAAATCTTCGGGTGTCCACCAATTACGTAAGGTGCCGTCTTTATCATACTGACTTCCGGAATCATCAAAGCCGTGTGAAATTTCGTGACCGATTACCGCACCAATACCTCCATAATTAAATGCATCATCTGCATCGGCATGAAAGAAAGGATATTGCAGAATACCGGCCGGAAAAACAATTTCATTATTCACCGGATTGTAATAGGCATTCACGGTTGGTGGTGTCATTCCAAATCGCTTCTTATCTACTGGTTTACCCAACTGACTCACCATATCTTCATACGACCACTTGCCTGCGTTGCGCAGGTTGAGATAAAATGTTTGTGCCGTTATTTCCAAGCCGTCATAATTTTTCCATTTCTCCGGATACCCGATTTTTGGTGTGAATGCTTTTAGTTTATCCAACGCCTTTTGCTTGGTCACATCGCTCATCCAATCCAATTTCTTAATTCGGATTTCATACGCCTTCACGAGATTTTTAATCATCTCGTCCATACGCGCTTTGGCTTCGGGCTTGAAATGTTTTGCCACATACAATTGTCCGAGCAATTCGCCAATGGTATTGTCTGTTAAAGAAGACATGCGCTGCCAGCGAGGCGTTTGCACTTTCTGACCACTCATAGTTTGGTTGTAAGCAAAGCTGGCATCTACAAAAGGTTTGCTGAGATAAGGTGCCGCAGAGCGCAAAACATTCCATTGCAAATACGCTTGCCAGTCGGCAATGGGAACAGCATTCAACAAACTATCGGCTACGGTAAAAAAGCGTGGCGAGTTCACCAAAATACTGTCTTGTCCTTTGGCCTGAAGTTTTACTAAGATGGTCGCCCAATCAAAACCGGGTGTGCGTTTCGAGAAATCGTTGATGGAAAACTTGTTGTACGTTTTATAAGGGTCTCGCATTTCTACACGGCTCATTTGTGCGGCTGCCAATTTCTTTTCGAGCGCGAAAATAACTTCGGCACGTTTCTGAGCAGTCTCAGCAGATTCACCGGCCAGTGTAAAAAGGGTGGTGATGTAATTGGCATGTGCAGCTTGAATTTTTTTCGTGCGCGCATCTGCTTTCAAATAATAATCGCGGTCGGGCATCGAAGTGCCGCCTTGCGAAAGCTGTACCACCATGGTTTGCGGATGCTTGCGATCTTGTGCCACAAAACATCCGAACAATGGGCCGGCAACACCATGTGTGCGTTGATAAACTATTTCCTCAATTACTTCGTTCGGTGTTTTTACTGCACCGGCACGCTGATAGTCGGGAAGTGCTGGAGTGAATCCCAATTTTTCGATCGCCAAGCTATCCATTGCTGCTGTATAAAAATCACCTACTCTTCTTTTAACAGAACCGGGTACAGCCTTTTTATCAGCGGCAGATTCCATAAGTATTTCGCGCACCGCCTTCACATTGAAATCGCGCAAGATGGTAAAGCTACCCCAACGGGTTTCTTTGGCAGGCACGGGGTTAGCGCGAAGCCAGCTGCCTCCGGCATATTTTTCAAAATCATCGCCTGGCTTCACAGTGATATCCATATTTACCGGATCGATAAACTTTGCTTTGGAAGGTTCTTGCTGGGCTACAGAGGTAAAACTACCTGATAGCAGCACCATTAATAGTAGGATGGAAAAGTTCACTTTCATTTTTATATTTTTTGAATCAACTTTTAACAATTGAACTATTAAAAGTAAGTGAAAGAACAGACAGTCTCTAAAAGTTGTATCAGCGGTAGAAAGCTTGTTCATAGGGACGTGAATAGAAAAAGCAGATCACCTGTGTTGCGAAAGATTAGCAACATCATGTTCAATGCTTTTTGAAAATACGAGCCTGAAAATGAAACTAAAGATATCTGAGCCACACCTTCTCGGGATGGGCTTTTTTATAATCGCTGTATTTTTTGCAAAACGGATAAAGAAATACAATCACCCCTAACCAGAAAAGATAAACTCCCGTCAAGCTTAATCCGGATGGCGCTTCGGGCCAACCAAACTGAAAGGGACCAAACCGAAAATCACTCCAGCTAAATCCCTGAGCCAACAAAATCAACAGAGAAACAATATGAATCAGATAAAAATGGATGAGGTAATAAAACATCGGGACACTACCATACACCATTATTATTTGCTTCCATTTGCCCTCGACTTTTTCCGAAATGTATAATAAGAGAAAAGCGACACTCAACGTGATTAAAATAAAAAACAATGAAGGTGGATATTTGGAAATGTTGATGAACGACATAAATGTAAATAGTCCATCTTTCTGTACACTCCACGGAGCAGGGTCGCCCCAGATGTTTATAAATCGTAAGAGTACAAAAGTGAGTAAGAGTACAGCACTAATGGAAATAAAACGCTTGGCGCGGATTTCGGTCGGTTGTGTGAATAATACACCGCACGCAAAACCTGCCAGCATAATACCAAACCACGGAAGCACTGGATAATTGATCAGCAGCATAAAGTCCGGTGTGATCTGAAGTAAATTCGGACTGAAGAGCCAATTGTAAAAGAAACCAAGAATAGGGTACTGCGAAAGGTTGAGACCCACTACCAAATTACAAAGCAAGGTAATGCCAAGAGCTATGATGAAATTATGCAGCGGCTTGAGTCGAAGGAAGAAGGTCAACAAAATAAAACCAACACCAATGGCGCCAATCACTTGTAGCATAATGATACTAAAATGAATGTTGAACCAGATTCCAAAATTGACAACCGTTATTTCGAGTAATACCAACCAGAGTCCGCGCTTCAACAAAAATCTTTTGCTGTTGGCAGAATCAGAAGAGTTTGTATATGCGAGATAAGCTGAAACACCGGAGAGAAAAACAAAAGTAGGCGCACACAAGTGGGTGATCCACCGCGTAAAAAAGAGAGGTGGTGTAGTAGCGGTTAAATTGGTAGGATCGAATTCCAATGCATTGACATGAATTAAGTCACGCACATGGTCTAAGGCCATAACGACCATCACCAAACCCCGTACTGCATCAATGGAAGTTATTCGTTTCATAGGGAGTTATTAACCCGATAAATATTTTTACTAAAAATAACCAAAGATTTGGAATTGGTGTCACTCGAAAGTCGTTCTATTCGGATTTCATATTTTTCTGAATACTAGTCCACTTTACGTGTGAATAGTGTTTCGTTAAATCGGAGAACAAATCTTCAAATACTGGCCCTTCATTGTCGTAGCAATCATACTCAATACCGAAACAATAAAATTTGTATTCCTGATCCGTTACTATTTTGATCCACTTATAATCCCACGGGAATAAGAGAAGAGCCAATTCCTTTGCTGCACTCTTGATCCACGGAATCCGAAAATTGGTACCGAATGTTTCTGTCCAGTCATGCCGTAAGGTGATAGACTGAATGGATGCAAATTCAAATTTTGTAGTTTTCTTAAATAGCGGCACCCGATTCACAATCTCGATGCCGGTTTCATGTACAACCACATCATGGTTGAAAAGTCCTGCATAGAAATACATAGCCGCCAAATATGGAATTAGTAAAAACAAGTATTGATAATGAAAGGCAGGTAACTCAAATCCGTTGAAGAGGAAAGTCAGCATTGAAACTATTAAGAGACAACTCACATGCTGCGTTAACACGGTTGCTATGCTGAAATTGATTTTGCTTTGGAAGATCATTGTTACTTAGAAAAGTAAGTGCTCTCATCTTTTATTTAAAAATTATTGGCAAGCAACTAAAGCAATTTACTAACCTGATTCTCTTATAGTTGATTTTTTCCATAAAGTTTTCAAGTTACTTAGCTAAGTAGCAAAGCACAAAACTCCGTGCTGGCATCGGCCAGCGATAGTAGCGGAAATCCCACGCGCCTCGCGTGGATTGCAGCGGATAGCGCGATGGCCTTTCCCGGCTTTTCGCGGGATTGGCCAGGCCGCCAATTAGCTACCACCCGTTAGCTTAATAATGCTCTAATCTGTATTTTTGAGGCCTAATTATCTGCTGAATGGCCTCCACAACTGAGAAAAAAGAGAAAACTGCCCCTGCCGCTTATGTGTCGGCTGAACCCTATAAGCCTAAAAATAAAGTCCGCATTGTTACCGCTGCCAGCCTGTTTGACGGGCACGATGCTGCCATCAACATCATGCGCAGAATTATTCAGGCAACGGGCTGCGAGGTGATTCACCTCGGACACGACCGCAGTGTGGAAGAAGTGGTGAACACTGCGATTCAAGAAGATGCACAGG
>JABFSO010000115.1 GCA_013140555.1 Cyclobacteriaceae bacterium
GGACGAATGGGTAAGCCAGGGCTTTAAAATGATCAACGGTGTGCCCATTAAATATGGTACTGACATCACCGGCAAGAGGATTGTTCAGCGCTTTGCATTCTTAAATCAACATAGCTCCCTATTTTCTGATTTATTAAAAGACCAAAGACTAAAGGCTCTTTTCGATTTTATCGGCACAGATGATTGCCGAATTGGGGAAACGGAAAAAGACGGTCTTGTATTCAATCATTATATCAACACCGAAGAAAGTAACTATAGCCAGTTGGGCTGGCATACAGACGCTTTGCGCGATATCTTCTACGGTCAGAAAGTTCTTCCCATGTTAAACGTAGGTATCCATTTAGATAACTCAACTACTGACAATGGTGGTTTGCGTTTAATACCCGGAACTCATAATCAAGGTCTACGCACCCTCCTATTCAAGAAGTTTTATTTCTTAAGTCATAAGCCTGATAAGAATGAAATTGGTTTGAATGTAGAGCCAGGTGACTTAACTGTGCATGATGGCCGCTTGTGGCACCGTGTAGCTCGCTCTCCATTTATTGGTGAGAAAAGTCGCAGACGTGTGATGTATGTTCCGATCATTACCGGAAAATTCACGCCACGTACAGAAAACAGCAAGCCATTATTCTATCAGCGTCTCATTTCACTCACGAATAAATAATAGCTCATGGCCTACGCCTTAGTAACCGGTGCCAGCGGTGGCATTGGTTTGGAATTAGCCCGAGAGTTGGCCAAACGAAAAGTTGATCTTTTATTGATTGCACGATCTTCTTCCCGACTGGAAGAGATTTGTAAAGAATTTCGTGCTGCTTATTCCATCAAGGCGGAATACCTGAGTGTAGATTTAAGTCTTCCCAATGCAGTTACTCAGATTGAAAACTGGATCACGACCCATTCCTTTGCTGTGAATATTCTGGTCAACAATGCCGGTTATGGCATTTGGGGACGCGTGGATGCCACTTCAAAAGAGAGCCTGAACAACATGATGCAACTCAATATGATTGTGGTGACCAATTTGTGTCATGCTTTGATCCCTGAGTTGAAGAAACATGCTCAATCGTATATTTTAAATGTAGCCAGCACCGCAGCTTATCAGGCAGTGCCGACTTTAGCTACTTATGCAGCTACCAAAGCATTTGTGTTGTTGTTTACACGCGGATTGCGTTTAGAACTTGAGAATACTTCGATCTCCGTCACTTGTCTGAGCCCCGGTGCTACTTCGACCAACTTCATTGACCGTGCAGGAATGGAATCTCTGAAAGAGAAGGCAGAGAAATTCAGCATGAAAGCGGAAGAAGTTGCCAAGATTGGAATTGATGGTATGTTTCATAAAAAGGCCGAAATTCTTCCGGGCTTTGTCAATTGGATATCCGTTCAGCTTACCTATCTGGTACCCAAGTTTATTCCCGAAAAGATTGCAGCCGGTTTATACAAGTAGTTTACACTTGTAGTTCATAGCACTCTTTCAATAATTCATCTACAGCCGAAGTTTCCAATTGCTTTAATTGCTTTTGCAGCGTGGTGTTGAAAGTATAGTAGTTTTCTTTCTTCACAAACGCAGC
This sequence comes from Cyclobacteriaceae bacterium, assembly GCA_013140555.1. Taxonomy (GTDB): domain Bacteria; phylum Bacteroidota; class Bacteroidia; order Cytophagales; family Cyclobacteriaceae; genus ELB16-189. The sequence continues at coordinate 1,566 of JABFSO010000115.1, forward strand.
CCGGTTCATCCACTCTTCCGCTCCGTAGTTCACCACATACTCTTCAATCAGAGTTTCTTCCATCCGCGAATGCGTAGTGAGATACTCCGACAGTTTCAAAAGTAAAAGCTTGTTTCGCTTCATTAATTGCATGGCTTCTTCTTCACATGCTTTGATTAACTCCAACGCTTCAACTTCATACTTCTGGCTAACCAGAAATACATTATTGTTGTTGGTCGTCTTAATCGCCATATGAATAGGGTCATTCCCCATCGCGTAGTTTCTCACCGCCTTGTTGGCTAAAGATGAAGCTTCTTCAATATCCATATACACACCGGTGCTGGTAAATGACTCACCAAAAATCAGTTTCTCAGCCACATATCCGCCTAGCGTAATGATAATGTCCTTGCGCAGTGTATCTCGCGTAACAGGGCCTTTCGGGAAGTTGATTTGACAAAACCCATCTTCTGAATCAGAAGCTGTGCGCGACACAATCAATGCCGGAATGATGTGCAAAGTAGCAACAGCCAATACCGCATGGCCGGCTTCATGGACTGCTGTGTGTGCCTGAATTTCAGGATCGCAGCTTTTACGAAGATTCTCCAATTTCAGAACCGCTAGATCGCTGATGGTTTTGATAAACTGATTTTGTTCATCGCGCAGTTCAAAATAGAAATGCTGCTGCTCATAATACCAGCGAATGTTTTTCACGGGCAGATTTTCTTCCAGCAACATCACCGCCATTTTACTGATGCGTGACTCGATCATGTTTTTGATCGTGGTAAAAATAGGGCGTGTGCCTTGCGATGGAAACACCCCTTCCGCATAGATCACATCGGTTACAGAAGCATCAAACTGAATGTGCCATGCAAATTGCTGCTGCACAAATGCAGCAATGCGCTCGAATTGCAATTCAATCAATTGGCGAAACTGCGCTTGATTGAAAGAACGGTAGATGATGTGGTTGTTTCCTAAACGCGCCACTTGCTCCGGACGAAATCGTTTTTTCAACGCCCTCTTGATATTCGCGATGGTGATTTTTGATGTTTGCTCATAAAAATCATCGGCACTCATATCAGGATTGATATTGTGACTCATGTGGTAGGCCTCATCGAGGTTGCCCAGAATGAAAATCAAGGAACGGGAAAGATCCAATTGACGCGTAGCCGATCGCATTTTCATAGCGTGGAGTATGTGATTCGCTAATTCTGCTAATGAAGAATCGGAAACGATACGCTTCACATCTTCTTTTGTGATTTCACTTTCACTCATTAAGCCGCGCATTCCTTCCAGGAAATCTGAAGAAATAAAATAGTCTTTGTTGATCGCCCGATTTCGTTGATCATGATTATCGAAGTAAAATCCTTCAAAAATAGTTACAAACCATTCTTCCTCTGCTACAACAACTCCCTGTTCGAGGCGAACACCTACACGCAGGGCTTTCTCGATTCGCTTCAAACAACTTTCTGCGCGAAAGAGATAAAAGCTGTTGCTGCCCGAGGTATAGGAAATCTTGCCCGAGTCAATCAACTCCCAGATCACGCGCAGTTTATCTTTGCCCAGCTCCTCTCCATTCTGGCTGAGTGTGCGGGCAAATTGAAATTCATCTAAACACAACACGGCTGGTTTGCCATCAAAAAAATCCATGTCGTCTGTTAAGATGTTTTTCAACCAGGATGCCGAATCAGATTCAAACTCGCCCATATCGATGTGTGCGAAAAGTTGTTTGTGTTGAAGCAACTCAATCAGTTGATAAACCAATGCGGTTTTACCGGAACCGGTCAAGCCCCATAAATTAATAACAGTGGGTCGCAGTTGTGCTTCCGGAAAAAGATACCAAGGCATTAGCAACGAAATCACTTCATCGATAATGGCATCCAGACCTAAAAATTGTTTTTTCAATGCATCTGATACCTCTCGTAGTTTTTGCCGTTTGGCAATCAGATCATGATAATTTGTATTTGTACTCATTGTTAAGTTCAATAAAAAGTAAATAAAGAGCTACCCCCTTACTACCAACAGCAACACAAGACATAAGTAAACGCGCAAACAATAGTAATTGTGCGCGAAGAACTTTGACTGATAATTGAGTGTAAAAGAAATAGCGAACCGATCAGTTGAGAAATCTCAATTGAAAGTTACTTGTGGATATGGATACTTAGTACAAACATAGTTTCTTCTTTAAATAGGTGTGATAAGAAGAATGATGACACAAAAGTATGCTGAGTTATTTAATTCTTCCTAACATTCTTCTGAATTTATTTTTCGTAAGGATTTCATGACGCTTATATATGCAGCCTATTTGCGCAGCAGAAATAAACTCAACTTTTACTGTTGAGGGCTTGTTTGGTCGAATGTGTCTCTGTTATATTTGCATCATCATGAACAAGAAAAAATCATTTTTTAATCAGTATCGCATGCCGAGTATACGATTTGAGTATTCGGAAAGTCTGCGCGTGGTTTCAATTTGATTTTGATTTATACATCAACAAAAACAAAACCCCGGGTCAGACACTCGGGGTTTTTTGTTGCCTGACACACCAATCTATCCTGAGCTGATTCGAATAAGGACGAGGCATATCGGCTCACGCTTATACCGTGTGGAAACCGTAACGGTTGCATGATGGTTCGAATCCATCTGCCTCGACAGAATTTATTGGAGATTAAGCTAACTAAGTAGAAGCGTCCCGTTGAAGCCGGGAAGGACTGGAGCGTTACCAGTAATCTCCATGTAGCCCAGGTGGCGGTGATGTGATAGCATAGCAGGCAGACAAATGCGTAGCGTTTCGCTAAGATCGAAGTTGAAATCTTCCACATCACGCTCATTGATTAAATTAAGCTCAACTTGGATGAAGTTGAGTTACAAACAATCTTAGCGAATGTAATTACGTGTAATTCTTATTCGTTCAATGCCTCGTTCCTTGGCATGACAAAAGTGTGGAGAAGACAAAAGGATTCGAACCCTCACTCTGTTGGTTCGTAGCCAACTGATTTTCCGTTTAATCTATATCTTCTTATAATGTGTTCTTCTTTTAAAGAAAGAAGCCTGAAACATCTCCTCATCATGATGCGGAAGAAAGCTTGTATAAAAATTCTGCCGATTCTGTTTCTTATCGTGCGCTAGCGGACCATAACAAAGAGAATGGTTGGCTTTTACCAAAGGCTTTCTTGCTAAGCAAAATAACAAGTGTGCAGTAAGTGCTATGGCGCTAACTTATTACACTGAGGTGTCTCAAACTTCTTTTGAGCAGATTGCTTTTAAGGAAGTCAATCCAACTTCCAAATGGATTTTCAGTCCATTACTCTACCAGACGAGTCTCAATTTACAGTTGAGAGCGGGATTCGAACCCACGTTATTCTGTTGCTCTACCATTGAGCTATCATTTAGAGAAGGACTCGAACCTTCAACCCACAGATAAGGAAACAACTCTCAGCCAAAGCAGCATATTGTCACCGATTTTCGTGACAACACTATGGGGTTGATAAAACCCACATCCGGTCTTTGACTTACTATTTTTCCCCGTTTCATTTCAAGCCTTTCGCCTGAAAGAAAGTCTTTACCGATTGCCCGGCATTTATATTTAACTTTTCATTTTCGTTCAAAAGCCACCCCGACCTATTTCGGAGTGGCGCCCGCTTTCTCTTATCACGCAACAAAATTGATCTGCTGCTGCGCAGTCTATTTGCGCACACAAATTATTTTCGATACTTTTTCAAAAAATAATTCTCTTATGCCGGTTAACCGCAATGCTTTGATTCGCTTTCGCACGATTGATGAATGTCTCAAAAACCGACAACGCAGATGGACGCTGGAAGACTTAATTGAAGCCTGTTCAGAGGCACTTTATGAATATGAAGGCATTGATAAAGGGGTGAGCCGCAGAACCGTGCAAATGGATTTGCAATTGATGCGCAGTGATAAGCTGGGATACAATGCACCGATTCTGGTATTGGAAAAGAAATATTATACCTATGAAGATCCGAACTATTCCATCACCAACATTCCACTTACCAAACAAGATTTAGGTAAGCTGACCGAAGTAGTGGAGATACTCCGGCAATTTAAGGGGTTTAGTCACTTTCAGGAACTGAGTGGCAAGGTGCAACGACTGGAAAACAAAATCCACACAGCGAAAACGAATCAAGAGCCGATCATTGACTTTGAAAAGAATGATCATCTGAAAGGGCTTGAACATATTGAAACGC
>JABFSO010000159.1 GCA_013140555.1 Cyclobacteriaceae bacterium
GAGAATAAGAGTAATTTTTTTGGGCGTGCCCCTCGCCTGCCTCCGCAAATGCTCCGGCAAGCTCGGGTCAGGCTGTTCACTTCAAGCCCCGCCAGCTTGCTTGTGCGTATCGGGGGCTTTCCGCTTCCATCCTTCACGCACGGGTTTCAATACACATGCGGTGCTAAACTACCAATTCAGTTATGCCTTGCGCGAACGATGATCCTTCAACGGATACACTACTTTCAGGAGGCTCCTACGGAGCCAAATTGCCTTGTTATTATTATCTATAAACAGGCGGCTCCTACGGAGCCCAACCATCGTTTATAGTAGAAAAATATTCCTAGCTCCATGCACCGATTACTACTACTATGCCCCATCGGGGCACCCTGTTTATAGAAAAAAAACAGGCTGCGAATTGGACTCCATAGGAGTCTCCTGAAATCTTCTATGAATTTACTATTCACTATCAGGTGGCTCCTACGGAGCCAAATTGCCTTGTTATCATTATCTATAAACAGGACGCTCCTATGGAGCCATTCAACCATTATTGATCTTCGGAAAAATATCTCCGTAGCTCTATACACAGATTACTTTATCATGCCCCATCGAGCCTGCTTATAGAAAAAAAACAAGCATAGGTGTTGGACTCCGTAGGAGTCACCTGACATTTACAATTACCATCAAATGGCTTCTGCCGGAGAGAGTTTACGTAGACTGCTCCTTCACCGGATGCGTAAAAAAGATGATTCCAAACGCGACCGCAAAAACAACATAAACAGCGGCTGCAATCCAAAGCATTGGTTGCGAGGCCGCTTTCACGAGCGCCAACGCACCTATTGTAAAGTGAGTCAGGTTGCCAATCGCAACCGGGCGGGCATAAATCCCTCCAATCAAATTGCCTTTGGCCGTCCAGTTGATCATCGCAAAAGCAAAATACAGCGCCCCGAGCAACTGGAGCATTACCGGAGGCAAGCTGCCCGCATTACCTCCGCTCAGGTAATTCAATACTTCCGCAGGTAGAAACGAAAGTACCAATCCCACCAACCCCATGGTGACTGCACTCACCGACATGACAACTTTTGTGTTCATAAAAAATATTTTTACAAAGCTACCACTATTTAACCTCCTTGCTTTTGGAGAAACACTCCCTTTAGCGACATTTGACAAATTCCAAAAAAACATCCTTTATGTCCTTCACATCACCTCGCAGGCTGACCTACTCAGCGCTACTGCTCCTCTTTTTCTCTTCCCTCCTCTTTAACTGCAAAACCAAAACAGAACCACCAACCGGTTTTATCGATCCGGCCTTTGGCGAATACGTCTCCACCTACACGGCAGGCGTCATCAGCTCCAACTCACCGATCCGCATTATTTTCGCAAAGGATGCCGTAGACTCTACTTCCATCGGGCAAGAGACATCCGTGAAGTTGTTTGATTTCAATCCTTCTATCCCCGGCAAAACCAAATGGCTTGATCGCAGAACCATCGAATTCAGACCCGATGGCCGCATGCCTTCAGGGCAAGTCTACCAAGTGGAATTCAACCTCTCCAAACTGTTTGAAGTTCCCAAGGAACTGACCTCCTTCAACTATTCCTTTCAAATCATTCCGCAAAGTTTTGAATTAAGTATTAACAATGTAAAGCCCTATGTAAAAACCGAGCTAAAGCGCCAGCGCATTGAAGGCACTTTAATAACATCCGATTTTGCAGAAACAGCTTCCATCGAAAAAATGATGGAAGCGACACAGGATGGTAAAGGCTTGAAAATAAATTGGACACACGAAGGCGAAGGCAAACAACATGCTTTTACAATTGAAGACGTTGCCCGTAAAGATGAAGCCAGCGCAGTTCAATTGACAGTAAATGGAAAGTTGATTGGAGTCGACCGGATGGAAGTAGAAGAAGTAGAGTTGCCATCACTCAGCGACTTCAAGTTGATGGGTGCGAAGGTGATACAAAACCCGAACCAATATGTAATCCTTCAATTCTCCGACCCGCTCAAAGAAAAACAATCATTGCTAGGACTGATCTCATTAGACGATGATCGCACCACCAATCTCGATTTCGACATTCATGACAACGAGATTTGGGTTTACCTTCCCGTGCGTCAGGCCGGAACAAAGAAATTAATCATCGAAGCCGGCATCCAAAATATTCTGGAATACAAGATGAAGTCCTCTGCTTCTACGGAAGTAGTATTCGAACAACTGAAACCTGCCGTACGCTTTATTGGCAAAGGAAGCATTCTGCCCAGCACCAACGGGCTGGTGTTGCCATTCGAGGCAGTGAACCTGAAAGCCGTAGACGTAAGTGTAGTGAAAGTGTATGAAAACAACGTGCTTCAGTTTCTTCAAAACAATCAGATCGATGGTTCTTCTGAATTGTATCGGGTAGGCAAAAATGTATTGAAGAAAACCATTCAACTAGACAACACAGGTGTAACCGACATTGGCAAGTGGAATCGCTTTACACTCGACCTCGCCAAGCTGATTCAAACCGAACCGGGCGCTATCTATCAAATCAATCTGAAGTTTAAGAAAAAGTATTCTGCTTATCTCTGCGAAGGTCAGTCTGAAAACGAAATCGAAATAGAAAGCTCAGACGATTTAGATGATGCGGGCTACCGCGAGTACTATTATGAAAATGATTATGAATATTATGATGGCGACTACGATTGGAATGAGCGCGACAATCCGTGCAATGGCTCATACTATTCTTCGAATCGAAACATCACCCGAAATGTATTGGCATCTGATTTAGGTTTGATCGCCAAACGTAGCAACGATGGCATCACCACCATTATCGCCACCGACTTAAAAACAACTGCACCCCTCTCCGGCACTGCAGTAGAGGTGTACGACTTCCAACAACAACTCTTAACAACCCTCACCACCGACAGCGATGGCAAAGCCATTTACAATCTGCGCGAAACGCCTTTCGCATTGATTGCCAAAAATGGGGCACAGCGCGGGTACATGCGTTTGGTAGATGGTGAATCGCTTTCCCTCAGCGGGTTCGATGTTTCCGGTGATGCGTTGAGCAAAGGTTTGAAAGGTTTCTTGTATGGCGAACGTGGCGTGTGGCGTCCGGGCGACTCATTGTATCTCAGTTTCATTTTAGAAGATCGCAACAAAGTGCTACCTCCTACTCACCCGGTGGTATTTGAATTACAAAATCCACAAGGTGTTGTCACCACCCGTTTGGTAAAATCTACTTCTGAAAATGGCTTTTACCGATTTGCTACCGCCACCTCACCCGATGCACCTACCGGCAACTGGATGGCGCGTATCAAAGTGGGCGGAACGGATTTCAGTCAGAATATCAAAATTGAAACGGTAAAACCGAATCGTCTAAAAATCAATCTCGACCTCGGCACGGAGCGATTGATCTCCAAACAAGTACAGGGCAATCTCGATGTGAAGTGGCTGCACGGTGCACCCGGCAGAAATCTGAAAGCGGAGTTTGACGTGACGATTATGCAAAGCACAACAACATTCGCAAAATACGATGACTTCACGTTCGAAGAACCATCCCGCGACTTCAACTCGGAGACACAAACGTTCTTTGAAGGATTTACCGATTCCGATGGCAAAGCATCATTGAATGCTACCCTTCCGGGTGATGATTATCCGGGCTTCATGACAGCCGTGTTCCGTGGAAAAGTATTTGAAGAGAGCGGTAACTTCAGCATCGATCGCTTTGCGTTGCCCTTCCTGCCTTATGAATCATATACCGGCTTGCGTGTGCCGAAAGGAGAAGAGTATAGCAGCATGCTTTACACCGATAAACCTCAAACAATCGATGTAGTTATCTTAGACCGCGATGGCAAACCGGTAGATCGCGAGAATGTCGAAGTAAATCTGTATCGCCTCGATCGTTACTGGTGGTGGGATAACACCTACAGCAACATTGCCAACTATGTACAGGGCAACAACGCCACGCTAATGACTTCCGGTCAACTCAACACAGCAAATGGAAAAGCAAGTTGGAATTTCACCGTGGCGAAGGAAGATTGGGGAACGTACTACTTGCGCGTGTGCGATCCGGTATCCGGTCACTGCACCGGCAAAATGTTATACTTAGATCAACCCGGCTACTTCGGCCGCAACAGTCGCGAAGCAACAAAGACAGCCGCCACACGACTCACATTCTCCTCCGACAAGACGAAATACAACGTAGGCGAAAAGATAAATCTTTCGATTCCAGGCAGCGGAGAAGGCAGAGCATTAGTGTCCATTGAAAACGGAACAAAAATTCTTTCCACACGCTGGGTAGAAACGAAGAAAGGCGAGAACAAACTTTCCATCGAAGCCACAGCCGAGATGACACCCAATGTGTTTGTAAACGTTACGCTCTTGCAACCACATGCGCAAACGGTCAACGATCTACCGATTCGTTTGTATGGCATTATCCCGATTGGAATCGAAAATCCGAAAACACATTTAGAGCCGGTAATCGACATGGCATCTGAAATCGAACCGGGCGCTGAAGTAAAAATCAAAGTCTCCGAAAAATCAAAACGCAAAATGACATTCACGCTCGCGATGGTGGATGAAGGTTTGCTGGACATCACGCGTTATAAAACACCCGAGCCGTGGAATAAATTCTATGCACGCGAAGCATTGGGTGTGAAAACATGGGATTTGTATGATGATGTAATGGGTGCTTTCGGATCGCGCATCGAACGCATATTGGCTATTGGTGGTGATGCTGCCATGAAAGCGAAGCAAGATGATCCGCGTGCCAATCGCTTCAAACCCGTGGTAAAATTCTTTGGACCTTACACGATTGATGGCGGTAGTAAGGATATCAATTTCACGATGCCACAATACATTGGTTCGGTGAAAGTGATGGTAGTAGCAGGTTACGAAGGCGCATACGGCAATACAGAAAAAGCCGTGCCCGTGCGCAAGCCGCTGATGGTGTTGGCAACTCTTCCTCGTGTATTAGGTCCGGAAGAGAAAGTAACATTGCCCATCACGTTATTCACGCAAGACAAGAAAATCAAAAATGCCAAAGTAGAAATCAAAGTGAGTGGCGGTCTTACGGTAGCAGGCGAAGCAACTCGTTCCATAGTGATACCTCCTTCCGGAGATTTGACTGTTGACTTTGGTTTGAATGTGAAATCTGAAATCGGCATTGCAAAAGTAACTGTGATTGCCACGAGTGGAAATTATAAATCGACCGATGAGATTGAAATTGAAATTCGCAATCCGAATGTGCCCATTACGCAAGTCAGCGAGATGTTCTTAGAAAATGGCAAGTCGTGGAACGGATCTACTTTGCCTGTAGGAATTGCCGGTACGAACTCCAGTGTCTTAGAAGTTTCATCGCTTCCTCCGATCAACTTGGGTTATCGTCTCAGCTACCTGATCGAATATCCACACGGTTGCATCGAGCAAACTACTTCTTCGGCTTTCCCGCAATTGTATTTAGATGTGGTGAAAGAGTTGAATGATAATGAAAAGCGCAGAATTAAAAACAATGTAACCCGAGCAATTGAGCGTTTACGCTTATTCATCACCCGCGATGGCGGATTTGGATATTGGCCCGGTTATCAGGAGGCAGACGATTGGGGAACCAGCTATGCCGGCCATTTCCTTATTTCAGCAATTGACAAAGGATACTTTGTTTCAGATGACATCCTAAAGCGCTGGAAGAAGTATCAAAAGAATAAAGCAGCCGAATGGCGCAGTCTACTAAACAAAGACTATTATTACTATTCCGATTTACAACAAGCCTATCGACTCTATAC
>JABFSO010000064.1 GCA_013140555.1 Cyclobacteriaceae bacterium
AGAAATAGTGCAATTGGTATTTGTTTTGGTGGGAGTCATCTTTCTCATCAAGCTATTCTTTATACAGGTGTTGGATAACAAGTATGCCGAACTTGCCGATAGCAATGCCATTTTGCGCCAAGTTGAATATCCCTTTCGGGGATTGATTAGCGACCGCCATGGGAAACTGATTGTTTACAATACACCCGAGTACGATGTTACCGTCATTCAAAAAGATGTAAAGAATTTTGACTCTGCCCGTTTTTGTGAAGTGTTTCAAATTTCCAGAGAAGAATTGCGAAAACGCTTTCTGGAAATGAAAGCGCGAAAAGAGTATTCGGCTGTAAAGCCTACACTCTTCATTGATCAGCTTTCCAACGAAGATTTTGCCAAAGTGCAAGATCGATTGGATGAATTTCCAGGTTTCTACATCGAAGCCAGAACAACACGAGCCTACACAACACGAGCACTGGCAAATGCATTGGGCTATGTAAGCGAGATCAATAAGGACAAACTGGCTGGTGACAAGGAGAAAATTTACCGACAAGGAGATTATATTGGGCAGAGCGGCATTGAATCATTTTACGAAGAACAATTGCGCGGCAAGCGAGGTGTACGATTTAAACTTCGAAATGTAAAAGGAGTAGAGAAGGGTTCGTTTAAGAATGGTGCCTACGATACACTTTCTGTTCCAGGGCAAGATTTGATTGCGTCCATTGATTTGGATTTGCAACTATATGGAGAGATGTTAATGCGTGGTAAGGCAGGAAGTATTGCAGCTATCGAGCCATCAACCGGAGAAGTGCTAGCATTGGTTTCAGGCCCATCGTATGATCCTACCTTACTCACAGGAAAAAATTACAGTTCTAATTTCATGCTCATCAGCAACGATTCGATGAAGCCACTCTTCAATCGTCCGCTGATGGCACAATACCGCCCCGGGTCAATTTTTAAAATAGCGCAAGCCATGTCTGCATTGCAAGAGGGAGTCATCACTCCGGAAACACGATTTCGTTGCGATAAGTCATTAATTGGTTGCCATGCCGGCCATGACAATCAGGATTTGAGGGGCGCCATTGCTAATTCTTGTAATCCATACTTTTTCAATGTGCTGCGCAAAATGTTGAACAAGAATGTCTCGAGTTCACCCTTCGAAGATACACGCATCGGTCTGAAAGAATGGAATAAACACATTCATAGTTTTGGTTTTGGAAAAAGCTTAGGCATTGACTTACCAAATGAAAAAGATGGATTGATTCCCACTCCGGCATACTATGATCGCGCTTACAAAAATCGCCCTTGGAAATTTTCAAACATTTATTCCATTGCTATTGGAGAAGGAGAAAACTTAGTAGTGCCTATACAAATGGCCAACTTTGCAGCAACGATTGCAAATCGTGGCTATTATTACACACCTCACCTGATCAAATCGGTCGGTAAAAATGGGAAGCCACTACCACAATATTTAGAACCTCACTATACCACCATTGATTCGGCTTACTTTCGAGTAGCGGTGGATGCCATGCAGCAAGTAGTCGATGCAGGCACAGGCCAATACCGGGCACACTTGGCAGATATAGTTGTTTGTGGAAAAACAGGAACGGTTCAAAACGATCCTTTGCCCGACCACTCGGTATTCATTGCGTTTGCTCCCCGTGACAATCCTAAAATTGCCATAGCGGTATATGTGGAAGATGCTGGCCAGGGTGCGCGTGCAGCAGCTTCTATTGCGAGTTTGATGATTGAAAAGTATTTGTATGGAAAAACAAAACGGCAGTTCATTGAAGATTATGTGCTAGCCGGTAAATTTTTAGATCGAGCACAATGAGACGCGATGATGATATAAGTGGGAGTTTAGACTGGACATCCATCTTCTTGTTCATGGCACTAGTGGTTCTGGGCTGGCTTAATATTTTTGCCGCGATTTACGATGAAACGGCTAACCAAACTATCTGGGATTTATCACTTAGCTCTGGTAGGCAGTTAATGTTCATTGCAGCATCGGCTGTGATTGTACTGGCGATTATTATCATCGACATGCGCTTCTATGAAACATTTGCCTATGTGTTTTATGGATTGATTTTAATTGTGCTGTTCATTGTGCCGCTTATTGGAAAGGAGGTAGGCGGTAATAAAGCTTGGATTGGCATTGGTTCGTTTGGCGTTCAGCCTTCCGAGTTTGCTAAGTTTATCACCGCATTGGCTGTTGCTAAATTCATAGGGTCTGTTGGTTTTCGTATGGATAACTTGCGCAATCAGGCAATCTTGTTTGCTTTGATTGGCGTACCCATTATCCTGATTCAATTACAAAAAGATACCGGCACCGCATTGGTCTTTACATCTTTTGTTTTGGTTTTCTATCGTGAAGGGATGTCGCCTTTTATTTTGATAGTAGGCATTTGTGCCGCCACGCTATTCGTTCTTACGCTGCTCATTCCCAATCAACTCTATTTGCATGGCGCAATTCTCGTTACGTTGTTTTTGCTGATTTACTTTGGCAAGAAAAAGTTTAAACGCATTGCCGTGCTCACCATTGGTGCATTGCTGATTAGTGGTGTGATTGAAAGTGTGGATTACGTAGTGAACGATGTGTTGAAGCCGCATCAGCAAAATCGGGTGAAGGTGTTGATCAATCCTGATATAGATCCTTTGGGCGTGGGGTGGAATGTGACGCAATCAAAGATCGCTATTGGTAGCGGAGGATTTTTAGGAAAGGGATTTTTAAAAGGCACCCAGACTAAATTTGATTTCGTGCCCAAACAAAGCACCGATTTTATCTTTTGTACAATCGGGGAAGAATTTGGCTGGATCGGAAGTTTGGTAGTGGTGAGTTTATTTATTGCGTTGATGCTGCGCGTGATCTTTCTGGCAGAGCGACAAAAGAGTCGGTTTGCCCGATCGTACGGATACAGTGTAGCTTGTATTTTATTCTTCCACTTTGTGATTAATATAGGAATGACTATTGGGCTGTTTCCTGTTATTGGAATTCCCTTGCCATTTTTTAGCTATGGCGGATCATCGCTGTGGGGCTTTACGATTTTGTTGTTTATCCTTTTAAAGCTGGACGCGCACCGAGGAGAGGTGTTGCAAAGGATTTAAGGTTCTTAGCTGAACCTTTTTTCCAGCACTTCTAAAAACTCTTCGTACTCTTCGCTTTCGCGATCCCAATCCATGTAGTGATCTCCTAAGAATGCAAGCGCGTGGTTGAGTGTTTCAAAGGAATCCAGACGATCAATCGTTTCAGAAAAAATTTCAAAGTCACCTTTAAAGAGAATTTTGGTGAACATAAACTTTTGATTGATCGTAAGGCTATCCTTTAGCTTCGTAGTTTTTTGACGCGCTAAATTTTCTGCCAGTGTCGGTTTGTTTTCTTTGGCGATGGGTTCGCTGGCCACTTTGATTGGCTCTGCCTTTTTAACTTCTGGTTGTTTTACTACGGGACGAACTTCAAATAACCGATCCACACGTAGCGGCACCAATTTTGAAAATTGCCCCAAGTATCCTTCAAAATCTTCGGGAGTAAAATTCACTTCTTCCAAAATAGAGTCGAGCATGCCAAACGCCTCATTGCCGGTGAGCACATCTATTTTTTGCTCTTGCAATTTGGCTACCAGTCGCTCCAGTGGCGCCTGATTGATACGCAAATACTTAACTTCACCTTTGAGGTATTCCGTTTTAAGATAGCCCTTTCCGTACCGATCCAATGTTTCGGAATAGAAATCGTAAGGTGCCATGATAAGATAAATCGTCTTGGTGACAGCAGTTTCCAAAAGAGGCACAAAATCTTTACGGCTTACGGAGATGAAATTGGAGAGTGCATTTTGAAACTGAAGTAACGCATCTTGTACAGCTGGCGCCTGGTAGTCGAAGTAGGGGCTTTTCAGCTTTTCAGATTCCTGTTTCCAAGCGTGCATCAACTCACGAATGATAAACATATTTACCTGCTTCACTTCGCACAATGTCAGTATTTCGGGGCCGCTGATCGTTTCTTTTTTACTAAAGAACTGATCGGCTAATTTAGAAGCATAATGCTCGCTATATTGTCCGATTGCTTGTGAGCTTATTTTTTCGTCCATAAATATTGATCAAGTGCATTCTAAAGATGGCAAAGATAGTAATTGATAACCTGAGTGGAAAAGAGGTATTTATCAAACCTCAATCTCGGTCTATTTTAGCTGCCCTCCAAGATGAAAGGGTAGATTGGATGCATGCTTGTGGTGGAAAAGGTCGATGCACCACCTGCAAATTGATAGTGATCAAGGGACTTGAACAGATGTCTGAAAAAACGCCAGCTGAAACCCGGTATTATCAGGAAGGCAAATTGCTTGATAACGAACGACTGGCCTGTCAGGCAAGTGCTTGGGGCGATTTGGTTGTGCGTGTACCTGAGGAGGGTAAACTGCCTCATTTAAAATATAATGATTGAGCTTTACAACCCTGCGCAAGTTCCGCCTAATTTTTACCTTGCAATATGTTTATAGAACCTCATATTGGTCGCAATGCCCGTGCCGAAAAAAATGGCTGGATTGAGGTGGTGTGCGGTTGTATGTTTTCCGGTAAAACGGAAGAACTCATTCGTAGGCTCAACCGCGCATTGATTGCCCAACAAAAGGTAGAGATTTTTAAACCAGCTATTGACAAGCGCTATGATGATCAGAAGATCGTGTCGCATAGCGAGCGCGAAATCCGTTCTACTCCCGTCAATTTTGCCGGAGATATTTTATTGCTGGCAGGTGATTGCGATGTGGTAGGCATTGATGAAGCGCAATTTTTTGATGATGCCATTGTGGATGTTTGCAATACGTTAGCCAATGCTGGTAAACGTGTGATTGTGGCCGGCCTCGATATGGATTACGAAGGCAAACCATTTGGCCCGATGCCCAACTTGCTGGCAGTTGCTGAGTTTGTTACGAAAGTGCATGCCATCTGTGCGCAAACCGGAGAACTTGCGTCTTTCTCTTTTCGATTGACAGAAAACAAATCGCAGGTTTTGCTAGGTGAAAAAGATAAATACGAAGCCCGCAACCGAAGGTCTTTTGTGGAAGGTATGAAAGAAGCCAAACCAACGAAGCATTAGCAAACGAACCCATGTTGCTAAAAACAAGAGGCATTGTATTTCGGTTTACCAAATTCGCAGAGTCATCGATTATTGTTACAATTTTCACAGAGCAACTTGGCTTGCAATCATACATCGTCAACAGCGCTAGAAGTAAATCAGGGAAAGGAAAAATCGCTCTCTATCAACCACTCACACTCCTCGATCTAGTGGTTTATCACAAAGAAAACGCCAACATTTTGCGCTTGAAGGAAGTGCGTTGTGTTCATCCGTATCAAACCATCACCTCTGATTTTAAGAAATCGACTGTCGCGCTTTTCTTAACCGAGATGATCAACAAGTCGGTGAAGGAACAAACCCATTCACAGGAGTTGTGTCACTTTCTTTTCGAATCATTTATCACGTTGGATAAAGAGAATATTCAGGTGGAAAATTTTCATTTATTGTTTCTGATTAAACTGAGCCGCTTGCTGGGCTTTGGCCCCAGCCAGACCACCGAAATTCTCACGCCTTTTTATGCCGATGACGCAGAAGAAATTATTTTAGAACAATTGCTTCACGCAGATTATTCTGAAACTATCGGAATGAATCAGGTGCAGCGAAGAAACTTACTGGATGTATTGTTACGCTTTT
>JABFSO010000314.1 GCA_013140555.1 Cyclobacteriaceae bacterium
CGTTGAAATAACCCCACAACCGGCCGATATTGACCAATATAACCATGTAAACAACGTGGTTTACGTGCGCTGGGTGCAAGAGGTAGCGGTAGCTCACTGGCAGGCGCTGGCTTCGGCTGAGTTACAACAAAAGTACGCCTGGATGCTGCTTAGGCACGAAATAGACTACCAACAACAAGCTTTTCTGGGCGATCTGATTGTAGGCGAAACGTGGGTAGGCGAAGCCAAAGGCGCTACGTTTGAGCGGTTTGTGGTATTACGCAAAGGCGACACCGTGCTTACGCGTTCGCGGATGGTGTGGTGCCTGATGGATGCTCTATCGCTTAAACCGAGACGCGTGGATCACCTGATGGTTGAGGTGCTCAAGCAGGGAAGCATAAAATAAAAAAACCGGGCTGTAAACCCGGCTTTTCTTTAATAACCTGTAATCGAATCTTAAGCCGCTTTCCGAACGCGCTCGATGCTTACGTGCTTCTGAGCTACTAAGCGGATCACCCCTACTTTATCTAAGATGCGAATGACCAAATAGGTAGGATCTAATTCATGCCAACGAACGCCACCGAAGTTGGCACGTGAGCCATGCTTGTGATGATTGTTGTGATAGCTTTCGCCCATCATCAAAACATCTACCGGCAAGAAGTTTCTGGAGGTATCTCCTACTTCAAAATTGCGGTAGCCATACTTGTGTGCAAACCAGTTGATGATCGCTCCGTGAATTGGACTCATCAAAAACTGAATTGGCAACAATATCCATAAATACCATACGGTGGCAAACTTCAAGTAGAACAAGAAATAAAGCGTTCCCCAGAATAAGCGTGACGGCCATGAGCGCGCGAACTTATCGAAGGAATCCCAGCGAGCTACACCTTCCGTAAAGCGAGCCTCTGGTACTACACGACCGCTGGCGATGTCTGAATAGATAGTTTTTGTCTTCCACATCATCTTCCAGATGGTTTCATCGTACTTGGGAGAGTGTGGATCGTTTTCTGTATCCGCGAAAGCGTGGTGCATGCGGTGCATAACGCCATAGCCAAACGGACTTAAGTAGTTGGAGCCTTGGAATATCCAGGTAAGAACAAAAAACACCTTTTCGGTGAATTTATTCATCGTAAATGCCTTATGGGCAGCGTAGCGGTGGAGAAAAAATGTCTGAAAGAACAGCGACAAGTACCAGTGAGCTACAAAAAAAATGAGGATTTCTTTCATTTGCGTTAGATAGGTAAACGGTTAAAAAGGTCTATTTCCGGCCTATTTTGGCCAATTTAACTGTAAGACAACCTCACCCTCGATTTGTGACAGAATGAAGGGAAAAGTTTTGGATTTTTTATGCGGGATTCTAGTTGCTGGATGCAGGTTGCTGGTTTTCAAGGGGTAGATGAAAAGAATGTTTAACCCCAAGTTGATTTTAAGTCGTTGTTCTAGGTAATTAGCTCCTTAGGAGCATACTGTTTATAGCAAATCAACCTCGCTGAATTTGGCTCCCTAGGTGCCACCTTATTGAGACATAATTTTTCAGGAGACTCCGCTGGAGTCCACACGTGTCGTTGAACTTATTCTATATGCAGGCAGCCCCGATGGGGCTAGCGTTCAACGACAAGTTCTGTCTAAGTCGTTGGGCTTGGAATTAGCTCTGGATGAGCATCCTGTTTATAGAAAATCAGCCACACAGAATTTGGCTCTGTAGGAGCCACCTGCTTGAGATATCATTTTCAGGAGAATCCGCAGAAGTCCACCCGAGTATAAGAACTTATTCTGTGTGCCGGCTACCTATCTTTTGGGTTCAATGACGGATGTAGTGTTGATCATATAACATTTAATACGGCCTACCCTTATTCTCAAATGTGTGTATAAACGATTGAAATGTCGCAGCTTAATTGTTGTTTGAATGCTTCCAAAAAATCGTCCGTAAAGTCGGGCCAATTCCAAAATGTAAAGCCCAGGTCGCTAAAACCCCATTCAGGTGAAAATGTAAATTGGTAAACATCTGATGCAACCATGCATAAAGAGCAGATCAGGTTGTTATCTTTTTGTTCGGCCCAGCTATCAATGAAACTCCAATCCTCAAAAGCAATGTTCTCTTTGCAATTCGGGCAAATACATTGATCCAATCCGTTGCCGCCTGTATGAAAGACTTGTCGTTGAGTTGTAATTTCGAGACCATTGGTGATGAGGTTGTATGGTAACTCTTCCGGTAGATTGGTCACATGCCTGGCTCCTTCTGAGATTGCATAGCCATGATCTGAACTTAAAATACAATCGGAAAGAGTTGGTTTAACGATGTCTCGTGAAGTTAACCAGTCCAAAACCTCTTTGGCCTTGGCTGTATTGTTGGGGTAACTTGACTTTCTTGGAACAATTGAAATACTATAGTCGCTCATGAATTGGTTGGTTACAACTTTTCAACTTCAAACACTCCCTCCCTATATTTCAAATTCATTAGCCCCGCCCCTATTTGAATTTCCCATCCGTGATTTAATGCAAACAAAATTGCCTGGCGAACAAAAGCCGGGGTTACTGTTTCTGGTTGAAAGTCTGGCGGTCGATTTTCTTTGTCGTTTACATAAAGCCATACATCGTACCATCCGAAATCAATTAGCAATTTAGTATCCTTTTTAGTTTCAGGTCTAATGTCAATGACCTTATCAAATCTCCATTGGAAGTCCTGTCCGTCAACCGTGATCTTTCTAAAGCCTCTTTTATTTTTTGGTAACGTCATGTTAATGCACTGCACCTTTTGTTACCACTTCCATTTTTTCCACCTTAAATACTCTTGCATGATCGGGTTTATCTTCAATGTGCCCTAGCTTAAATTCTTCAGGAATTCCTCTGTCAATATAGAATTTACCAGTGAGTTTCACGTATTTGTTCTCCACAAAAAAATCCTCACCCAAATGATCACCATCTGACATCTCTATAAAAAAATAGTCATTCTCCTTTGGCTCGGCAATCGGGTCTATTTTATAGTTGGTCGTATCCACGAAATTAGCACAATGACACATCCAGTTAACTTTTGTAGCAATGATTGTCTCTCTGACGCTTGAAAGGAAAAATGGTCTGTCAAATGGAGTTATCGTGGAATTGTAAAACAATGCTCCGAAGGCCAACACACCGGAACTCAACACTAAAGCGATCAGCAAACGCCAATTTATTTTCATTCTTACATTCGGTTGTGCGGTTACTCCACGCCAATGGCATTTATATTCAAATAATCGCCACTATCATGCCCGGTTGTTACGAAAATCTTATCCTGATATTTTAAGAATTTTGAATGGTCCAACTTATTTTTAATTAGGTCATTGAGTGCTAATGAAGTGTAAGCTAAGGGTAAGATCCAGTCTAAAAATGAGTAATCATCCGAGTCTGGCTTTATCTTCTCGTCAATTTCGTTCAAGCTTTTTGAAACAAAATACCTCTTCTTTGGTAAATATGCCGGATCGCTTGCCCATTCAATATCATCGTTGTCATAGGACTTACAGCCCACTAAATAGATTACATAAAATTCCCTTTCTTCGTTATCCAAGAATTTACATATGCCAATCCAAAATGAAATAATCTCTTTATCAAAGGGCTCTTCCGTAACGAGTGCCTCCAGCCAGTTCTTAATTTCTTGTTGTTCAACTTCTAAGTCAAGCGTTTCCAAATCCTTCCAATAACTTTTTTTCTTTATTCGTTTATGAAAGTCAATGATTTGACGCCAACCATCTTTAATTGATACTCCTGAGTTTACCACCTTCTCAAAATTATCCCATGATTTATTATGCTCGAAGCTCATATGTTGTTTAAATAATTCTTAGCAACTTCATCGGAAACTTGTGCCTATTTCAATCGGCAAATTCATCGAACTTGTTGAAGCAAAGGCAAATTGCAAATAGGACGGCTCACAACAAAATCAATCCTCTTCCTCCAGTCCCTCCAACCACCACGAAACTCTGAAGGAAATTCGATTTATCCAATGTTCAAGTTCTTTCAGTTCCTGATCGAAGATGATATTATTGCGTCTAATCATTCCTTCCGGATCTGTCCCCAAAGCTTTGGCATAGTGACAAATTATCCAAAGGTCTGTTATTAATTCTCTGTCTAAGGCTTCAGCACCTTGGATTTCATCTTTCAGAATATCCAAGCATTCCATAAGATTATCGAAAGCGGGTCTGTTTAATCCGTTAAAAGGTCTCAGTGAGGGAAGAAAGCCGCTACTCCACTTGGCGGAATTGACATCTGGATGTCTTCCGCTGTGAAATTTTAGTTGCTCTAATGCTTGTTCCTTTGTCATAGTCTGAATCAATTACAAACACGAATATTGTTTTTGCAGTTGAGCGCTTCGAATCTCTTCATTGTCCTCCGTCACTAAACGCGGACTAAGATTTGTTTTGAATACTCTTCGTAATCAGGAAGAGCAGCGAAGTTCAAACTTCTCCACACTCACTCAATTCTCCTCTTTATAATAAATCTTATAATACTTCCGTCCGTCTTTTTCTACGCCTTGTTCTATCAACTCGCGGTTGCCGTGAATGTAAATGTGAAAGTTCTTGTCCAACTTTAAAATGGACTTAAACAATTTGGCTTGCTTCTTTACGGCATACGATGAAATCTCAAACTCATCGGCTAGCTCGATTTGATTTCTATCCTGGTAGTCGGAGTCGAAATCGCGAAAGGATTTGATGATGCCTTTGTCTTGCAACACTTCGCGTTCAAATTCTTTCTTGTTGAAGTTTTCGTGCTCTTTAAAGTAGCTGACGGAGCGATTCAGCAATTCAATCTGGTCGGTTTTGTTCGATTCGAACTCGGCCGGGTATTGCTCGGTGACGAACGTCTTCGCCATCGAGAGAAACTGGCTGGTGCTGTTGATGTTGTCATTCCGTAAGGCGACTTTGATGAATTCGTTTTGCCAGTAATCTGTTTCTTTGCTGTTATTGTCAATGACAAAAACGGTGTAGGTAATATCGGTGAACAAAATCAAACACGCCTTATCCAATTTCTTGCTAATGCCTTTCTTGAACTTCAGTCCCATCGCGCCTTTGCCCGAAGCGGACGTTTCAATAAAGCTTTCTTTGTTTTCAATCTTGTAAATGCCCAAGGCTTCGTAGAAGCGATTATTAAATTGAATCGCATTAAATTTCACTACAAACAAATCGCCATCTTTAATATTGGGATGTTTGGAAACCGATTTTAAGTGCTGGTGGATGTTGATGGACTTCATCACGAAGTTCTCATCATTATGAATATCTGTTGCAATCTTTAACAGTGTGTTGAGTGAAATGTCTACCTCGTGGTGAAACTGGTAGGTAACGGTGCTCGAGGCAAACGCTTTTAGAAAGATTCCTTTTAGTATTTCTTCCTCTTCCTTGCTCGATGTTTCAAATAGGTTGTTGCTGATGATGGATTGATCGTTTTCGATACTGATCCGGTGGAAGATCAATTTATCTATGGAGGTGTCGGTGAATTCAATCATTTTTTCTTTCCGGTAGTTTTATACTTTCCTCGAAAGATAATAAATACTTAGATGAAAAATCGGTGCCTTACGGAGGGATGCCGGACACTCCATATTGGATGTTCGTTGTTGGTTACAAGCTGGTTGTTTCGAAACGAAGAACGTGGATGATTGCAGTTAACGCACTTCCGCGTATGTAGCTTAGCCAGGTCGTTCCGTACCCATTATTCGATTATA
>JABFSO010000070.1 GCA_013140555.1 Cyclobacteriaceae bacterium
CCCCTCAGGACATTGAGTTAATTTGGGATGGGGGAGAAGTGCGTAGAAAGTTTTTTGACACACTGCTTTCTCAATTGGATAAGTCGTATCTCGAAAACCTGATCGTTTATACCAATCACCTCAAGCAACGGAATAGCCTTTTACGCACCTTTTCGGAAACAGGTGCGGTAGATCATGATTTGTTAGCCAGTTATGACCAAAAACTGATTCCGGCTGGTCATGCAATTTCCAAAAAGCGAGCCGAGTGGGTGCATGAGTTTTTGCCTCATCTGCAGGAGCAATACCTTTTTTTGATTGATGGAGCCAACGAGGAGGTAAAAGTTGAATACAACTCTGATCTTCAAACTGCCGGTTTTGCCGATTTGCTGGCCAAAAACCTTTCAAAAGATATAGCTCTCCAAAGAACCACTACGGGCGTTCACCGCGATGACTTTGAATTCCAGATCAATGGCCGAGAACTGAAGAAGTTTGGATCGCAGGGACAGCAAAAGTCTTTTTTGATTGCACTTAAGTTGGCGGAGTTTCATGCCATCGCCCACGCTAAGTCCGTCAAGCCACTCTTATTATTAGATGATATTTTTGATAAGTTAGACGACTACCGTATTCACCAACTCATGCGGTTGATTTCGCAGGGCACTTTCGGGCAGATTTTTATTACCGATGCTCGTGAAGGCCGAAGTTTAGAGATCATCAAAGCCGCCCATGTCAACGCGCAGGTGTTTACGGTGCAAAACGGCATTTTTACATTGGGTTGATTTTTTTCCCTAGATTTGATTATGATTTTCCCTACACTGGTTAAAGGCAGCTACATCGAAAGCATGACAGACGAAGAGTTTTTTCGCTTCTGCCAGGATAACCGTGATGTCAAGTTTGAGCGCACATCAACAGGTCAAATCATTATTATGTCTTCTACTACTTATCTCACAGGAAAAAGAAACAATCGCATTTTGTTTCAACTCAACCTTTGGAATGAAAAGTACAAATTGGGTGATACCGTAGATTCTGACACCGGTTTTTATCTAGCTAATGGTTCCATGCGCAATCCCGATGCAGCCTGGATTAGCAAAGAAAAACTGGCCACCGTGCCAAGGACAGAACTTGACTCATTTCCGCATCTTTGCCCTGAATTTATTATAGAATTGAGATCTAAGTCGGATTCATTATCGGATCTTAAGAAAAAAATGCAAGAGTGGATCGACAATGGCTGCCAGCTGGGATGGCTAATTGATGCCGATGAGGAAGTGGTTTATATATATGAGCCCGGTAAAGATAGCCGTACTCATACTGATTTTAATATACCGTTGTCTGGCTCACCCCTACTTCTCGGATTTGAACTGATTTTGTCTGAGCTGAGAATGTAGTTCAGATGGCTAAGAAGAATAATCCAGACGGTAACACCCAACATATAGGCGATGCCATTCAGCAGTTGCTATCCAGTTTTCATATTAAATCCAAGTTTGACGAAGCTAACCTAATTGCCTCTTGGGAGCGGCTGGCCGGCAAACCCATTGCCAAACGCACAAAAAAGTTATACATCCGCGGCAAGGTCTTATTTGTGGAGTTGGAATCCCCTTCCATGAAAAACGATCTGAACCTTCATAAACGACAGATTATTGAAATCCTGCAAAAGGAGTTTGGGGCAGATGTGATCTCCGAAATCGTCTTGATGTAATAAGAGCGAAACCACCAAAAAAGCTGGCAAGCGGAATTATTTAATAGACGAAAACCTGATTCAACGTTTGTCTAAACCAAAAAACCGTATAATTTTGCGTTCCCGTTTTTTTAGTGGATAGGAAAATGGGTTGAAAAGCGGTTTTTACGCGATTCATGGCGTTCTGTGAAATATTTAAAAAGTAGGGGAGATACTCAAGCGGCCAACGAGGACAGACTGTAAATCTGTTGACTTATGTCTTCACAGGTTCGAATCCTGTTCTCCCCACATGCCATCCATAGCTTTAGCAAAGGATGGCTGCCTGCCAAAGTTTTGCGATTGGAACTTACCTTCCTTCGCCAAGGCTACGGAGGACAAGCGGGAGTAGCTCAGTTGGTAGAGCGATAGCCTTCCAAGCTATAGGTCGCGAGTTCGAACCTCGTTTCCCGCTCTTGGTTAAAAGTTAATCGTTGATAGTTAATCGTATCCCCGATTAACAGTTAATTGATAACTATTAACGGCTTAAAATGCTGTTGTAGCTCAGGGGTAGAGCATGGCGCGAGGCGCGCCAAGGTCGAGGGTTCAATTCCCTTCAACATTGTTGGAGATATTGAAAGGAAAGCTGTTTGGCACCTAAATTAGACTTGACAAAAGCGTCAAGAAATGAAGATTAAAATCTTCATAAAGATTGAAAAAATGTGCTGCTGTTGTAGCTCAGGGGTAGAGCATGGCGCGAGGCGCGCCAAGGTCGAGGGTTCAATTCCCTTCAACATTGTTAGAGATATTGAAAGGAAAGCTGTTTGGCACCTAAATTAGACTTGACAAAAGCGTCAAGAAATGAAGATTAAAATCTTCATAAAGATTGAAAAAATGTGCTGCTGTTGTAGCTCAGGGGTAGAGCACTTCCTTGGTAAGGAAGAGGTCGAGGGTTCAATTCCCTTCAACAGCTCTGAATGAGATGTTGAAGTCTGAGCTAGGTAGAGGCATGGCGCGAGGCGCGCCAAGGTCGAGGGTTCAATTCCCTTCAACAGCTATCTCTAATACCTCAAATCAATAAAGATTGATTTGAAACAATTGATATGAATCCTTGAAATCAATTTCACCGATGGGTAGCGACCATCTTTGTAGGTGATAAACGAAATCAAATGCCGACCCTTATTCGAAAGGCTTAAAATGTTTAGGGTGTATGTTTCTCAGACGGAGAAACTTATGAAAGTAACTTACTTAAATAAATTATACACTTTTTTAACACTTTAATTCGAATACTGATATGGCAAAAGAAAATTTTGACCGCTCCAAACCCCACGTTAACGTAGGTACAATCGGCCACGTTGACCACGGTAAAACAACTCTTACAGCTGCAATTACTAAAGTACTTGCTTCTAAAGGTCTTGCTTCAATGCGCGACTTCTCTTCAATCGACAATGCTCCTGAAGAAAAAGAAAGAGGTATCACCATCAACACATCTCACGTTGAGTATGCTACTGAAAAAAGACACTACGCTCACGTAGACTGTCCTGGTCACGCTGACTATGTGAAAAACATGGTTACGGGTGCTGCTCAGATGGACGGTGCTATCTTAGTGGTAGCTGCAACTGACGGACCTATGCCTCAAACTCGCGAGCACATCCTTTTGGCTCGTCAGGTAGGTGTACCTGCTCTTGTAGTGTTCATGAACAAAGTTGACTTGGTTGACGATGCAGAATTGCTTGACCTAGTTGAAATGGAAGTTCGTGAATTGCTTTCTTCTTACCAATTCCCTGGCGACACTATGCCAATCATCAGAGGTTCTGCCCTTGGTGCATTGAATGGCGAAGCAAAATGGGTTGAAAAAGTAGAAGAATTGATGGCTGCAGTAGATGATTATATTCCTCTTCCTGTACGTTTGATCGACAAAGATTTCTTGATGCCTGTTGAAGACGTGTTCTCAATCACTGGTCGTGGTACTGTTGCTACTGGCCGTATCGAGCGCGGTGTTATCAAAACTGGCGATCCAGTACAAATCCTTGGAATGGGTGCTGAGAACTTGACTTCTACCATTACTGGTGTGGAGATGTTCCGCAAAATCCTTGACAGAGGTGAAGCTGGCGATAACGTAGGTTTATTGTTGAGAGGTATTGAAAAGGAGCAAATCTGCCGTGGTATGGTTATTTGCAAGCCGAATTCAGTAACTCCTCACGCTAAATTCAAAGCTGAAGTTTACGTATTGTCTAAAGAAGAAGGTGGTCGTCACACTCCATTCTTTAACAAATACCGTCCTCAGTTCTATTTCCGTACGACAGACGTAACAGGTGAGTGTAAACTTCCTACCGGTGTAGAAATGGTTATGCCTGGTGATAACGTTTCTATCGAAGTTGAGTTGATCAACAAGATCGCGATGGAAAAAGGTCTTCGTTTCGCTATCCGCGAAGGTGGCCGCACAGTAGGTTCTGGCCAGGTAACTGAAATCTTAGACTAAGCTTTAAGATTCCGACTTGTATAAAGAGGCGCCTCAAAAGGGCGCCTTTTTTATTTGTTAAGCATTGTTATTAAGAATTATTCTAAATAACTTGACTTGATGGCCAAAAAATCGATTCTTTGTTATTATTTATAATAATTCTAAATAACATGAAAAAAGACTTTGTTGCCATCAACTACATTAAATGCGAAGATCACTACCGTGAACGCTTCGAACAATTATTCGCTTCTCGTGCGCATGCCATTGATCGGATGCCGGGTTTCCTGAATATGGAGGTCCTGAAACCAAATGACCAAGGTGAATATCTGATTGTAAGTCATTGGGAATCAGAAGAACAATTTAAGAAATGGACTTCTTCACCTGAATTCTTGGAAGGCCACAAAAGGGGATTTGAAGATATCCGCAAAGCCCGTGAGGAGGGAAAAACACCTCCCATGACTTCTTCTTTCAAGACTTACAAGGTGATTACGCATTGATTAACCTGTTTGTGTAGTTAGCGGGATTAATGACCTCGTTTTCAGTTGAGTATGTTTTCTGCATTTTTTCTTGGCTACATTTTTGTTTTGAAGCCAATTCGTCTACCTTTGCAGTCCTTTTGAATTCAGGGTGTAGAAGTATTCAAAAGTTTGGCGCTAATAACAGAACTCAAAAACGGGTGTAGTTCAACGGTAGAATAGCGGTCTCCAAAACCGTTGATCTTGGTTCGAATCCAGGCACCCGTGCAAAAAGTAAACAGAGCTTGCCTAATCGAAAGAAAAAGCAAGTTAAAATGAAATAGAATGGAAAAGCTGAAAAACTATATCATTGAGTCAATCGATGAGATCCGTAACAAGGTCTCTTGGCCCAAATTTTCCGAGTTGCAAAGCAGCGCCATACTCGTTTTGGTAGCTTCATTGATTTTTGCACTTGTCATTTGGGTATTTGATTTAGGTTTTAATAACGCTTTGGCTTGGTTTTACAAAGAATTCTAAGACATGGCAGCTTCAGTAGGTGAATTAAAGTGGTATGTGCTCCGGGTTGTCAGTGGCCAGGAAAAGAAAATAAAGTCTTATCTGGAAACTGAAATCGAGCGCTCAAAGCTTACAGGTTTTATACCCGAGGTTCTCATTCCATCTGAAAAGGTGTATGAAATGAGAAACGGAAAGAAGCGTGTGAGAGAAAGAAACTTTTTCCCTGGCTATGTATTGGTTTCGGCCGACCTATCAAATGGAGAAGCATATCACACGGTAAATAATATTCCGGGAGTGATTGGCTTTTTAGGTGCGAATGGTTCAAGTGCTACGAATAAGGAGCCTGTTGCCCTGCGTCAATCAGAGGTAAACAGAATCCTTGGTAAGGTAGATGAGATCGATCAGTTCGAAGTGAAGTTGGAAACTCCATTTATCAAAGGAGAAAATGTGAAGGTGATGGATGGTCCTTTCAGTGGATTCACCGGAACTGTTGAAGAGATTTTTGAAGACAAGAAGAAATTGAATGTAATGGTGAAGATCTTCGGAAGAAATACTCCGGTAGAACTGAGTTACATGCAGGTAGAAAAA
>JABFSO010000433.1 GCA_013140555.1 Cyclobacteriaceae bacterium
ATGGTGGAAAAACTTGGACGAATGTTTCGAAGAATATTCCGGGCTTGCCGGCTTGGGGTACCATTCACAATATCGATGCCTCGAACTTTGATGCAGGAACGTGTTACCTCTCGGTGGATGCACATCATGTCAATGATTTTGGATCGTATGTTTTCAAAACGACTGATTACGGAAAAACATGGACGCGATTGAAAATTGAACTACCTGCCTCCAACTCCAACTTTGTCAATCAGATTAAAGAAGATCCCGCCAAGGCAGGCTTGTTGTGGTTGGGTACTGATAAGTCGTTGTACTTCTCACCGGACGATGGTAAGAATTGGATTCATCTGAAAAGCAATTTGCCGCCCGTTCCCATCTATGGCATTGAGATTCAGAAAAACTTCCGAGATCTCGTCATCGGAACGTATGGCAGAGGGATTTACATCTTAGACGACATCACACCCATTCGTGAGTTTAGTGAACAAGTACAAAACAGCAATGCGCATTTATTCTCACTTCGACCTACCTACCGCTTTCAAGATGTGAATGGAATTAAAACGGAAAACAGTTTTGTGAACGGACAGAATCCTCCGGATGGAGCTGCTATCACATACTATCTGAAAGAGAAATCGAAAGACAGTGTCGAGTTGTTGGTTTATAATTCGAATAATGAATTGATCCAAAAGTTAAAAACTAAAAACCAACTCGGCTTGCAGCGCGTGTGGTGGAACTTACGATTGCAGGAGCACACCATGCCGAAGTTGCGCACACATCCGCGTGGTAAGGAATGGGTAGAGTTGGACGAGAAAGGGGAGCGCAATTTGTTTATTCCTGATTTGGACATTGGCCCGGGCTTAACACCACCCATGGTTCCGCCCGGAAACTACACCGTGGTATTGAAAGCGCACGGCAAAGAATTCAAACAAAGTGTTTCGGTGCTGAAAGATCCCAACACAATGTCAACACCCGAAAGTATGCAACGGCAATATACCTTGGGTGTGAAGCTCTTCACATCCATCAAAACATCGCTGCAGTTGATTGATGATATGGAGAAAATGCGAACGGTATTGCTGGCTAAAAAAGGCGATAAGAAAGCAGCTGCATTGGAAGAAAAAATCTATCAGCTGGAAGCGATTTTATTTGACATCAACCAAACCGGAGCGCGCTGGGATATCTTTAGAAGTGGAGCCCAAGTATTGGAGCGTTTCCTGGCTTTAGGTAAAGAAAGTCAGATATTCAGTGCCGATGCACCGCCTACCGACCAGCAGGGAGAAGTGTACGAAATCACGCTGAAGCGGATGGAGGAGGTGCAAAGTCAGTTTGAGTTGATCCGCAAAAACCCCGAAATCAAGCAAATTGAGAAGAAAAAGTAGTCCAATGTTAAGCTTTTTTAATCGTTTGGTAATATTAAGGTAACATGATACTTTCGTATCTCAACATTCATCAAACTGTTATGGAAAAACTTATACTTAAAGGAAAGAAAGAAGTAAAAAACTTGTTGGTCGATTCTCTCCATCAAACTATTCAAGCATTGGGTATTTCAAAATCATCCAAGAAAGCCGATAAATTGGTAGAGCGTAGCGCAAAGAAATTGGCTGCCGTGGTGGCTGATCGCTTGAAGAAGGACAGAAAGAAATTAACGAAGGCAACAAAGAAAAGCGAGCCTAAGAAAAAAGAATTGGTTACAGCTTAATTCTAAAGAACCATTTCAAAAGAAGCGTCAGGATAAGAACCTGACGCTTTTTTTGTGTCCAAAATGCACAACACATTATGAAAGTAGCTGTTAATAGAGCAATGCCGCAGACTACTACCGTCACTTTCTTTCGATTCAACACTTTCTTGGATAAAGTGTGGGCGCTGTCGATGATGCAATTGGCGCACGCAGATTTAAAGAAAGTGCAGGGCCAATCGTTTTATAAATTAATGGGCAGCGGTCGCGGACTCGGATTCAATGCGTTGCCGGATTGGTCGACATACGCGCTGCTGCAAACGTGGGAAAGTGAAGAGGCTGCCCGGTCGTTTTTCGAAGGGAGTCAGACCATCACACACTATCGCCAGCATGCCACAGAAGTGTGGACGACTTTTTTGAAAAACATTTCTGCACACGGTCAGTGGGACGGCAGAAATCCATTTCAGGTATCCGAAGATTTACCTTCCACTGAAGTGTTGGCAGTTTTAACCCGTGCTACGATTAAGTGGCATAAGGTCATTCCCTTCTGGAAGTATGTGCCCACATCGCATCAACCCTTAAAAGATAACGATGGACTCATTTACACGAAGGGTGTAGGCGAAGTGCCGATCGTTCAGATGGCCACGTTCAGCATCTGGAAAAATAAAGAGAGCCTCCATCATTTTGCATACAACAGCCAAGAGCATCGCGTGGCGATTCAAAAGACGCGTGAATTACAGTGGTATAAAGAAGAACTCTTCGCGCGCTTTACGCCTTATCGGTCTATTGGTACGTGGAATGGAAAAAATCCATTATCGGAATTTGTAGGTGTCTGACACTTTAAAAGTGTCTTGCTACTTAAATTTTCTTAAACAGTGCTCGCATAAATGGCCAGCGTGGAAAGGAATTGATGATCTTGAATTCTTGCAAGCGTGTGGTTTCTTCATCCAGAAAAGCTAAGATTTGATGTGCCTCATTTTTACCGTACATCGTTTTGAACAGGCCAACACCCAATTCATTGTGATGATACAACACATCGATGAAGAGCATATCGTATTTGCGGAAGAGCGTATTCAAAACCCGATGGCCGGGAGGGTGATTGTTTTTGATGTTGTCCACCACCCGCTGACTGTATCGCTCGGCATTCTTAAATGAATACCCTGAAGCGGGCTTCACCCATCCTCCGGCAGTACCAATTTTCGTAACGTGTGGATTACTGAATTGATGAAAAGGAAAATCACTCATCGGGATGACACCTTTTTCTTCAGCCTCGATGCGGTAGTGATTCAGTTTCAGAATTTGGCTGATGTAGGTGCGAAGCAATTCATCGTATTGGGTGTCTTCCACCAATGAGGGCGAGAAGAACGTAAATTCGATCAGCGCTTTTTTCTTGTTGACGGGTAGCACATACGTAAAGCATGTCGTGTTGGGTACTGTAATTCGGAAGTCCATCATCACGAAAGATTGATCGTTGAAAACTTCTTCTTCCGTTTCAATCACCCATCCTTTAAAATGTTGAAGAAGCCGTGTGTATTTATCTTTAGATTGGTAGAACGCAGGTGGGATGATGCTATCGAACACATGCTTCGCTGAATACGAACCGCGATCTGTTTCAATCGTGCTGATCTGCGCAGGCGAAATATTTTTCACTTCGGCATTCACCCAAGTGAAGTTCTCTTTCTTTTTTAGTTCGCTTTTGGTGTAGTTATAAAAATCCAGCGAAGCCAGCATCTTGTACCGATACCCACCCATGTTCAAATTCAGCGATTGATCGGTAGACATAAACTGCGCCTGATCCCATATTTTTGTGGTGATGTGATCCCACTTACCGGCACCCTTTTCCCAGAAGCACCATGTTTTATCGTTTACATCTTTTTGAGACTTCTCGAGGAGCAGAATTTTCTTATCAGCAAAGAATTCGTCCGCAGACATTGCCATTGCCAGATGCAGGCCGGCTGCACCAGCTCCTACGATGGCATAGTCATATACGGTGGAATCCATAGAAATAGATAAAGAATAGGAGTTGAGCAGCGTAAATATGGCAAGAAAAAGTGAAATCACCTTTCATCTTTTGTTGGTGATAGAAAGCGTGCAATACGAGCGACACGCCAAACCAGGCAATGTAATTGCGAATAGGCGCAACGCCTTCTTCCCAAATCCAAAAGTCGAATGGCGGTGCCGATGTTTCAATAAAGAAATCAATAAACACCATCAGCAAAGCTCCTATTAACACTTTTAAATAAATGGGTTTTATCAAATGATCTGCGATGGCTGCCGTGCAAAGAATCAACGTAGTCCATGTAACACCAATCAGCAATGGCACGCCATCTATTTTAAAACCCAGATTGTTACCATATTCATATACTCCAAACAAAAAGCCAAAATGTACACCTATCCACTCGACCAGAATGCTGGTGGCAAAAATGATCACAACCGTAAAAACTTTTTGAAAGTTTTCAATCGTGTAATAAAAGAAAAGCAGAGCGCCTGTGAGGAGAAGAGTGAAGGGTGTTTTGGTGATGAACCATTCCTGAAAGCCGAGAGATATGCCAATGATGGCCGAAACTTGAAAGAGCCAAATGACAAAAATAGCCAATGACTTTGGGTTGATTCTTTTCTGTGCCATTGTGTATTCGCTCATGCGCTCTCGATTTGATCGGTTGCAATTTTTGCTGACAAAAGGCAAAGCGGAATTCCCCCACCTGGATGCACCGAACCACCGCAGAAGTAGAGGTTGTTAAACTGACTGGAGAAATTAGGATGTCGCAAGAAGGCCGCATACTTTGAGTTACTCGAGGTGCCATACAAAGAACCTTGATGTGATTTTGTATTCTGCTCAATGAGAACAGGATCTAAAATAGATTCCGTGAGAATCAGTTTCTCGATACCTGTGCCCAGCACCTGATTGATTTTTCGAATCACACTCGCTCGCGCTTTCGCGATGAGTGCCGGCCAATCTTGGCCTACATTACCGGGCGCGTTGATCATCACAAACCAATTCTCACAACCTGCAGGTGCATCGGCTGCTTCTTCCTTACTGGTAATGTGGATGTAGATAGTGGGATCATCATGAAGACGTTTGTTTTCAAAAATCTCTTTGAACTCATCTTGATAATGATCGGAGAATAGAATATTGTGTAAGTCGAGTTGTGGAAATAATCGATTGATTCCCCAATAAAAAATAAGGGCCGAACTGGATCGCTCTTGCTTCAAAATTCGAGTGGGTTGCTTCGCAGACTTTAACAGATGCTTGTAAGTCGAGAATACATCCATATTTGAAACCACCACATCCGCATGATAGCTACCCGAAGTTGTCGTTATTCCGGTTACACGATTGCGCTGGTAATCAATAGAAGTAACCGCTTCATTGAAATGAAATTTTACTCCTACCTCTTCAGTCAATCGAAACAGACTCTGTGAGATTTCGTGCATACCACCATTCGGGTGAAACGTGCCGAAATGCATTTCCAAATGCGGAATCATCGACATGATGCCCGGTGTCACATAAGGCGATGAACCATTGTAGGTGGCATATCGATTAAAAAGTTGTACGAGCTTCGGGTGTTCGAAGTACTGTTGGTTTACTTCGTTCAATGTTTTATCAATATCCAGTTTGGCAGACTGCAATAATGATTTGAAAGTATTCCAACTGAAGTAGGTGCTCCAGCGGTGCAGCGATTTATTCAGAAAGATATCGGCTGTGAGGTCGTACTTCTTTTGATTGCGGTCGAGGTATTGACGAACAATGTTTGAAGAAACATTAAATCTTGCGGAAGCCTGTTGAACAAAATTTTGTTGATCGGCCGGGACAGCAAACGTAGTGCCATCGCTCCAGAAGTAATTGCACACCACTTCTTTTTGCGAATAGTGGAAGTGATTGCGTGGGTTGAAGCCATGAAGGTGAAACAAATCATCCACTAAATGCGGCATCGTGAAGAGCGAAGGGCCTACATCAAATCGAAAACCGTTTTGATTAACAGCGTGGAGTTTTCCACC
>JABFSO010000219.1 GCA_013140555.1 Cyclobacteriaceae bacterium
ATTTTGAAGTGATCATTGTAGAAGATGGTTCTACCGTTCCGTGCAAGGAGGTAGTAGATCGCTACACACAACAACTTAGTATTCATTATTTTTTCAAATCAAATTCAGGCCCCGGCCCAAGTCGCAATGCCGGTTTTGAAAAAGCGCGTGGCGATTACTTTGTAGTTTTTGATAGTGACTGTGTAATACCTGAAACTTATTTTCAGGCAGTAGAAGATTTTTTAACTAACCACGAGATTGATGGATGGGGCGGTCCCGATCAAGGTCATTCCAGCTTTACACCTTTGCAACAAGCGATGGCCTATACTATGTCTTCGTTTCTTACAACTGGCGGTATTCGCGGGGGCAAAAGGAAAATCGGATTTTATCAGGCTCGTAGTTTTAATATGGGCATGAGCAGAAATGCGTGGATGAAAACAGCAGGTTTTCAGTTTGAACGATTAGCAGAAGATATTGAATTGAGCGTGCGCATGCGTCAACTCCACTTGCGTGTTGAATTAATTCCGGATGCATTTGTCTACCATAAGCGCAGAACTTCCTTCAAGCAATTTTTTTATCAAGTGGCCAACTTTGGTCGGGGCAGAATACTGGTGGGCGCTAAGCATCCGGGCGAAGTAAAGTGGGTGCATTGGTTTCCGGCTTTTTTTACGATTGGTTTTGCGTTGATGTTGATTAGTCCATTGATATCCCCGCTCGGGTTTTATCTCTATTTACTGGCATTGCTTTATTTGATCACCTTGTTTCTAGATGCCCTTCGAGTTACCCGATCGATTCAGGTTGCTTGCTTAAGTGTGCCCTCGGCTATCATTCAGTTAACCGGCTACGGATTGGGTTTTTTAGCGCAAAAACTGAAAACCTTACATATTCAATAAGCTCAGTTTTTCAAATTGTCCCTATAATCCTTGAAGATTTGCAATATTTCAGCAATATTGCAGTAACCAAAGACATAAACCTTACATGCTACGCTTCCCCACTGCATTGCTACTCTTGGTAGTAATTTCGATTTATTCGATCCAATTATCAGCTCAATCTTCCGGTGTATCTCTGCAAAAGGGGTACTACGTGGTGGTTGCCGCTTACTTGGATAATCAGGAAAACTTTGCAAAAAAGTATGCTGATCAATTGAATGCGCAAGGCAAACATGCCAGCTATGGTTTAGATGCCGCACGAAAATTCTATTACGTTTACCTCGATTATTATGCCGGATTCGATGAGTCGATTGCGCAAATGGTGCAGGTGCGTAAAGAAGCAGGATTTAGCGAAGCATGGGTGCGTATTATTAAAGACGAAACTGCGGCTAGCGAACCGGTAGCAGCTATTCAGCCAGAACCGAAAAAAGTATCCGCTACTCAGCAAACTGCTCCTGCAGCAACTCCTGCACCGGTAGCCACACCAACACCAGCAGCACCTGCGTCAGCAGAAACAAAGACTGTATCAGCCGTAGAAGTTGCTAAAGCACAAACGACAGCACCAATTACTGCGCCTGCAGAACTTACTGCAGTCATGGATACATCGAAGGCAGTTATCCCCAATCCACCGGCTGCAACTGTATATGTTCCGCAAACATTAAAAAACACTCAAGCTTTCTTCAGCATGTATAATGCCACCAATGGCGCTATCTTAGATGGCGAAGTAGAAGTAATAGACACCGATAGAAGCCGCTTACTCTCTAAGATGAAAGCGAACTCCTATATCAGCTTGCCGGACCCCAATAGTAAATCGGGCAAGATTACGTTGATCGGAAGTGCATTTGGCTATCGCAAGGTGCAGCACGAAATGAATTATAAAAATACTGAGAGCGATACCACCAAAGATGAAATTGACTTGATCGGCAATTACTACATGGTGAAGTTTGACCTCACCCGAATGACGAGAGGAGATATTGCAACTTTATACAATGTATATTTTTATAACGATGCAGCTGTTATGCTTCCGGAGTCGAAATATGAATTGAATAAGCTGTTGCTGATGATGCAGGAGAATCCCAAATACCGGATTATGTTGCATGGACACACCAATGGAAATGGTCGTGGAAAAATTATTTACGTAGGCCCTGCCAAAGATTTCTTCAACATCACAAAAGATGATGTGGTGAATGAATCAGGTTCGGCCAAAGAGCTCTCAGGGGCGCGTGCAGCTGTAATTAAAGAGTGGCTTATTTCTCAAGGAATTGATGCTTCGCGCATTGAAGTAAAAGCTTGGGGCGGTGGACGAATGCTGCATGATAAAAACAGCCAGCACGCCAGAAGAAACGTACGTGTAGAGGTGGAAGTACTTCAGGACTAAATCTATTCGGCAAAAGCCAAATAGAGCACTGAAAAATTATTATTATTGTTTAGGCTTACTCCTGCACTATGAAAAAAATGCTTCAGAGCTTTGCGCTTATCATTAACTATAAGACGTTTATCATAACTGCGTTGGCAGTTTTTTCCAGCTACTTTTGCTTTCATTTCAATCTTACGGCAAAGTTTCCGGATATGTTGGTGGGTGTTGCCATCGTTTTTCCGGTTGTATTCTCTATTGGTTCGGCCTACACGCGCAGAGAAAATGCACTACAGCGTTATTCAGATTTTAAAGGCCATGCAATAGCTTTGTTTTTTGCTAGCCGCGATTGGACAACCTCCAAAGACAGTGACTTGCCTATGCGTATGCAACAAATGGTATACGATCTGATTTCGAAAATGAAGTTGATGCTAAAGCAAAGCCCGAAAGAGTGGAAGCAAAGCGAAAGAGAAATGTATGGCTTGTTTTCAAAATTATCTCACATGACCATGGAATTGCGGGCCCTCGGTGTGCAAAGCGGAGAAGTGTCGAGAGTGAGCCAATACTTAAGCAAAATCATTATCGCATTCGATAACATGAAAATTATTCATAACTATCGCACACCGGTTACACTTCGCACATACAGTAAAGTGTTCATCTATATTTTTCCAATCATCTACGGACCTTATTTCGCCAGCACCTTTCATGATTATTCTGCTGATCTGGAATATGTAATGCCTGTACTTTACAGTTTTATCTTGGTTAGTTTGGATAACATTCAGGACCACCTCGAAAATCCATTTGATGAGGTAGGTGAAGATGATATCAGCATCGATGCCGATGAAGTAAAGGAATTCTTAACCCAGAAGTAAACACCTAATTTATCTTCCAGAATAAATATCTGCTCCAAAAAAAGTAGATGTCTCTTTAGAAGTTGGGTTTCCAGTATATCTAATGGTGCCGCCAAAGCCAGCTGAAGCATTTATTTCTTGTAGGGCGAGTACGGAAACATCGGCACCCATAGAAGCACTTACTTTCACTAATTGACTTGCCAAGCGAGAAGCGTTTACATCGCTGCACATTTTTGATTTTACTTCAAACGAATGAGTCGTGCCGATCAATACCACGTTGCTGCCCATTGATGATTCCAACTCAATTGTTTCTGATTTCACTTCTAATTTCACATCCGATCCCATCTTACTCACTAAGGTTAAATGCCGCGAAGAGATGGGTTCATTCGCTTTTACTTCTGCACCGGCTCTAGCTTCAATGTTATCAAGCGATGTATAGTAGATAGTCACTTTAGCATAACGGTGATGCGTTTTTTTCCAACTGTCATCATCGCCAAACTGAATGAAATTTCTGTTCTTCATTTTTATGCTCAACTCATCTTTCCCCGATTTGATGATCACATCTTCTTTATCCAAATCATTGTAGTCAATCACAAAACTGCTTTTCTCACCTTTGATGAGAATTACTTTAAAGGGACCGTAAACAGAAATAGAGTGAAAGGAGGGTGTGTTGGTGGTTACTTCTTTTTGAGCAAAAGCGGACGAGAAGATCACCAGCAACAGGAGTGTGTAGCGTATTATCATAGTGTGCAATTTGCTGATAAGACGCGGCAACAATTGGAAGGGTTGCACCCACGTTTTAAGGAATAATCACAAAGCGATGTGTTTGTGTTGTTCCGTTCACCGTAATGCGGCAAAAATAAATGCCCTTAGACAGCCCGGTTAAATCCATAGTGAGGTTAGTTTTTCCGGACAGTGCCGCCACCCCGTGGCTAGCAACTTCACTTCCAACCAAATTGAAGATATCTATTTGGATGGTTGCTTCCTCCTTGACAGATACTTCTACCATCAAATTACCTTGATTGGGGTTAGGATAAACCACAGAAGAATGAAAGGGCTCTAATCCGGTTACAGGATTGTACACGGGCATATTTTAATCCAGCCAATTCATTCGCTCCGTTACCCAATTTTTCAGCCAGTTTACTTCTTCCTGAAATGTTGCTCCAATAAAATAATTAGGCCATTCATACTGTCCTAATACTGGCCAACGCTGAAAGTTGCGCTGTTGAGACTCCACATTTAAAACCGTTGCTACTGAATCAATATAGGTTAGAACCGTAGAAGTTTTCAAGGTACCTGCACGAAGCGTTTGCCAACGAAAGGCCAGTTTGTTTTTAAAAGCGGGGTCTTGCAATAAGCGCTCCCACCAAAATGGCACGAGCCAATAATCGTTGCCACAAATTTCATTGAACTTATACACAAATCCTTCGGGGTTGCCTTGCGTGCAATAATTAACATTGCCAAAGCCCAAGTTAAAATCCCAAATAGGCCCCATGTAAATTTTTCCACCATCTGAATCTTTTTTCTTGTAGAGATAGGTGCTCAGCCGATAGCCATCCGCGTTTTTTGAAACTTCATTCATGATTAAAAAATCAATGAATGAATCAACGTCAATATACTTCGCGTATCCGTTTACCGGATCTTTGAAATTGGTTCCCTTCAACGCGGTTTCAAAATTGTTGATATAGTTTTGGATATAGTTTTTTTGTTGGAAAACTATATCGGTGCTTTTAGGATATTCATATAAAAAGAAAATAGTTTGATTGTTGCTTCTGAATGTTGGTGGGAATGATGAATTCCAACCATCGCCACCACCACTTCCGGTTGGTTTGTCAATCTTCACTATGTAACCTCCGGTTAAGTCATCACCTGAAATTTCAACCGGATCAAGTTTGGCAATGTCTACTCTGCTTTTGTCTCGCTTTATTTTTTCAAACAGAATGTAAATGCCTTCATATTGACCATTAATTACCAGCTCTACATATTTCGCGCGCGAAGCGTATCTCCCCATAGTTCTACCTAAGTGATAAGCCAGCGCATCGCGCATTAAACTTTTATCATTGTAAGGTGCGAATAATATCCAATCATCTTTAGGCGGTAAGCCTAACAATGCAGCATCAATGCCATTGCCCAGCGCATCGCGTGTTTCTATTCCATATGGCTTTTTAGGAAAAGATTGCGAAGTAGATCCACGCAACTCAATTCCAATTTTACCAACATAATCATTAAATGGATCGGTAAGATTGTTGCGAACGCCAGGTGCGTTATTGATAATGCCCATGTCGGCCGTTATCTTAGGATCATCGAGAATCGATTGCCCATTAGTATTGATGACGATGATCGGCAGATTGGAAGAGGTAAAGGTTTGTGCCCGCAAGCTTCCACAGAGTAGTATGATTAAGCCAATTTGAAGCAGCAATTTATTTTTCATTAGGCTGTGGGTTAAACTCGTAGAGGCTGCCTTTTTTTTGATGAATCAGTAAGATACGTTCATCTGTAACGAGAACAAACTGGAAATCGCCTTCTACA
>JABFSO010000192.1 GCA_013140555.1 Cyclobacteriaceae bacterium
GCTGGAGGCTACTTTATAGTCTTTACCTAAAAAGCTCTCGATTTTCTTAATTTTAGATGGCGACTCAACGATTACAAGATTTTTCGACATGCCGGATTTTTACTTTAAAGGGCCCAAATATCCGTAAAATTTTAAAACCGCAAATTACCGTTCGACAGGATCGCGGAAAATGCAGACTAATTTGAATTTAAAATCGCTGGGTTTGAAAGCAGTCATCCGCTTGATTCACATTAACTTGCGGTTGTTGCCAGAAACCATTTAAGACCTGATTAAAATACATCGAAAGAATTTTTGCACACCGCATCGATTTCAGTGAATCAACCCTATTATGATAAAATGAGTCGTCAACTTTTTCTTATCCGTCATGCCGAAACCTCCGACAAGGAAATAGGAGAAACCGATCTTGATCGAAAACTGACATTCAAAGGAATTCGTGATGCCCAAAATCTCAACGCATTTCTTGCGGGAGTTTCACCTAACCTTCAGGTAATTATTCATAGTCACGCTGTGCGCACCACACACACAGCCAAACTGTTAGCTGAATCAAATCCAACCATTCAGTTAATTACACAACCATCTATTTATCATGCAACGCCCAACAATCTATTGAAGCTCATTCAACAGTTGAACAATGAGTGGGATGCGGTCGTGATTGTTGGTCACAATCCTACTATCAGCGCTCTTGCTCAAGATCTTACAGATCAAGCGATCGGAGGTTTTGCTCCGGCTACCGTTGCCGGATTTCAATTTCAGGTGGATAAATGGGCTGAGGTGATGCCGCGAAACGGCTTGCTGACGCTATTTAAAGAGCCCAATATTTTATGATTCCCAACATTTTCCTTTACTTTAGCCATTCTTTCTCTCATGGAAATCTCAGTAGAATCGCTCATCCGGCAAAGTATTGATCAACAACGTATTCTTCTGGTCGGAAATCAGCGCAAAAAACTCGCTCAATTTATTCGGCATATTCTCTCCTTCAATCATAAAGCATTTCACTTTTATTCAGAAGGTCAGTTGACTAACCAAAGATCAGCTCCTGTACTTATTATTGAAAGCGATACGCAGCTAACAGAATTCCAACATCATGTATTGTTGTTGACATCTGTATCAGAAAGCAGAACTGCTGAATTTAATTCACTAGCTGATGCTACTCCCAAAGGAGGCACCCTACTCTACCCGGAAGGCGATGGTAAACTAAAGGCCATTGGAGCCAAAGAGCGTGCCGATGTTCAGCCCATTCCGTACAAGATCATTCCCCATGAAGTTAAAAACGGAATCACTTCACTGATTACCAGCACCAACGAAAAATTCCCCTTGCAGATCAGTGGTGAGGAAAACATGCTTTTGTTGGCTGCCGCGAAAGAGTTATTGAAAAAAATCGGCATCTCTTCCAGTCAGTTTTACAAGGCCGCAGCCACTCTCTCCTAATTTTTTAGAATACTTTTTCTTTTGTCCCCATTATGAAGCTGCACTTAAAAATTCCTCTTTGCTTTTTTGATTTAGAAACTACGGGGATCAACATTTCGCAAGATCGCATTATTGAAATTGCTGTGATCAAGTTAATGCCCAATGGCGAAACCATCCGCAAAAGTAATTTAATCAACCCCACTATTCTTATTCCGGCAGAGTCGACAGCTATTCATGGTATTACCAATGAAGATGTAAAAGACAAACCCGTTTTTAAAGAGGTGGCTAAAGAATATGTGAAGTTTCTGGAAGGTGCCGATCTGGCCGGCTTCAATATTCTGAAGTTTGATATGCCCATGCTGGTGGAAGAATTTTTGCGTGCCGAAGTAGAATTTGACTATAGCCGTAAAAAACTGATTGACGCACAGCGTATTTTTCATTTGATGGAAAAACGGACCCTCTCAGCCGCGTATCAGTTTTATTGTGGTAAAAATTTGAGCGATGCGCACTCAGCCGAAGCCGACACGCAAGCCACCATGGACGTATTGCTGGCTCAAGTGGAACGCTATGAGAATCAACCGGTGACCGATGCACTCGGAAAAAAGATAGGTATGATTACAAATAGTGCTGAAGCACTGAGTCAACTTACCTCTTCAGAGTTGGTGGATTTGGCAGGACGAATGGTGCGCAACGAGCGCGGTGAAGCTGTATTCAACTTTGGCAAGCACAAAGGCAAGTCGGTGCTGAACGTGTTTAAAGCTGAACCCGCTTACTACGATTGGATGATGAATGGCGATTTCGCGCTCGATACCAAACGGTGGTTGACGAAAATTAAGTTGAGTGTGCTGACAGGCAAATAGTCCTGTTACTGAAACCACATCAAGTTTAAACTTCTTTCCAGGTATGGTCTGCCAACAACCGCACGGCTGCTACAAAGTTGTATGGTGGTTTTGCGCCCCATTCTTTCGGGCCGATCATAGATAGAATGTTCGAGCCATCCGCGTTTTCATACAAATAATACAACTGACCAATCACGGGGCTGAAGCTTAATTTCGCTTCGTAAATGAGCATGCTCAGTTCCTTACGCTTCTGTATTTCTTTGGCTTGAATGGCTAACAATTCAATTTGTTGACGTATCTGCGTAAGCATCATGTTGGTTTGCTCTTCCATAGCGCTGAGCGCTTGGTGGCGGATGATGCCGGCTTCGTTGGGTTTAATCACTGCTCCTGAAACGGAAGAAGAATACGGCAACACGCTCATCTGCTTATGATAGATTTCGGTGTTGGTGGCTACGTCACCTTCCGATCGATGATGTGCCTGTGTGACCTTTAAAAAACCTTTGGGTGTAATGTCGTGATGAACATGCAATACCAAGCGGTCATCTTTGAAAAATCGTGTTTCAAATTGCTGTGAATCGATTACTGTACACTGAATGAAGTCGGCCAGTTCGTTGTCCTTCAACTCCTCCAATTGGCCACTGGGGTAAACCTGATAACTCGAGTCAAAGGCAATGTCTTCAATGGACACCCAACTTATTTGGATGTATAATTGACGCGTGTTATCGCCTAACTGAATTTTATAAATACCTGACTTCGGTCGGTTGCCAATTTCGTATGTCCCCTTTTCAGGGAACAATTGCCACGAGGCAAGGAAGTTGTACAGTTCTGTCATGCGCAACAATAAGTTTACATTCGATCATCAATCGAAAGAAACTGTAACACCCAAAGGATGGTTATGGTTTATAGAATTGCAATGCTTCGGGCATCCACGCGTTCAAATCTTTGATGCGGGTTTCATCGGAAGGGTGAGTAGACATAAATTCAGGTGGCTTTTGGCCGTTGCTGCCCGCTGTCATGCGCTCCCAAAATTTAGGCGCCTGCTTCGGATCGTAGCCCGCCATCGCCATGAAAATCAAGCCAATATGATCTGCTTCTGACTCGTGCGTGCGCGAGAACTTCAACATGCCCAAGTTCGCACCCATACCAACTGCTTCCATAAATATCTGACGCGTCATGGTTGGATTTTGACCCATCGCTGAGCCAAGTGTAGATAACCCAAATTGTTGCAGCAAACCCTGGCTCATGCGTTCACGTCCATGATTCGCTATGGCGTGAGCCACCTCATGTCCCATCACCACCGCAATGCCTGTTTCATCTTTACAAATGGGAAGAATAGCGGTATAGAAAGCAACTTTGCCACCCGGCATACACCAGGCATTCACGGTCTTGTCATCCTGAATGAGATTAAACTCCCAGGCAAATCCTGCCAATTGATCAGAGGCTCCTTTTTGAGCCATGTATTGCTCGACTGCTTTCTGGATTTTGCTACCGACTCGTTTGATCATGGCCACTTGCTCTTGATTGGTAGAAAGTGGTCCTTTTTTAATCACCTCCTGATATTGGGTTGCAGCCATGGTGTTGATCTCTGAACTGGAGACTAAGTCTAGCTGCCGTCTTCCCGTTACCGGAACAGTAGCACAACCTAAAAAGAAAAAGAGAAAACTGAGGAGCGCGAACTTCTTCATCATAACATTCATTTAATTACCACGCGTAAAGATAAAGCGAAGGTCTGACAAAACATTGTATCCTGAAAAAGGATTTAGCCTGATATTCTTCTAAATTTGCACAAAAAAAGCTATGCGGATTTTTGCCATTGGCCGAAACTATGCGGAACACATTCAGGAGTTGAACAACGAACGCCCCGATGAGCCTGTTATTTTCACCAAGCCTGATACAGCGGTGCTGCGTAACAATGCACCATTCTATTATCCTTCTTTTTCAAGCGATGTACACCACGAAGTAGAACTCGTATTGCGTGTTTGCAAAGAAGGAAAAAACATTGAAGAGAAATTCGCCTCTAAATATTACGATGCCCATTGGCGTGGGCATCGACTTCACCGCACGCGATATTCAAACGAAACTGAAAGCGAAGAGCTTGCCATGGGATATTGCCAAAGGATTTAATGGCTCCGCTCCTATCTCCGATAAGTTTATTCCGGTCGATCAATTCAACGATGTGAAGAACATCAATTTTAAGTTAGAAGTAGACGGGCAATTAAAGCAAGAAGGAAATACACAAATGCTTTTGTTCTCGTTCGATTACATCATCGCTTACTTGTCGAAGTTTTTTACCCTTCGCACTGGCGATTTAATATTTACAGGCACCCCCAAAGGTGTTGGCCCCGTCACTATTGGAAATAAGTTAACCGCCTATATTGAGAATGAGAAGTTGCTGGAGTTTGAAGTTCGTTAGCTATCTGATCGGAGTACTTATTTGTTACATCCCCGATACCACACAAGCGCAATATAGTCTGCCCAACGAAATACCGTTAGGAAATAAAGCGCTCGATTTACAACCTTATCTATTTCCCATTAACCCGGGCAGTACGAATTTTTTATCTGGCACAATGGGTGAGTTGCGATCCACGCATTTTCATGCGGGCATTGATGTGCGTACCAATAGTATGATTGGTGCGCCTGTGTTGGCCACGCAACAAGGATATATCTCGCGCATTATTGTAGGAGCGTATGGCTACGGTCATGCGGTGATCATCACTCATCCTGATGGTAATTCATCACTCTATGGACACTTGGATAAATTTAAAGGCTTGGTAGCTGCGCATGTTTTGAACGAGCAATACGCCAAAAAATCCTTCGATCTTGATTTGAATTTTACGCCAGATCAATTTCCGGTACAGCGAGGTGATACCATTGGGCTATCCGGAAACACCGGAGGTTCTGCAGGTCCGCACTTGCATTTTGAAATTCGCGACAGCAACAATTTCGCATTAAATCCATTGGCATTTGGTTTTACCGAAATCAAAGATTTCCTCCCTCCTTTCGCCATCAAGGTGGCACTTACCACAATGGATATCAATTCGCGTGTCAACGATCGCTTTGGTCGATTTGAATTTAATCTGGTTAAGTCGGGCAACACGTATATTTTGCCGAATCCCATTTTTGCCAATGGGAAAATTGGAATTGAGCTGTTGGCACATGATCGCATTGATCGATCACAGTTTCGCTGTGGCCTTAATTATATCGAGTTGCTGGCCGATAGCACAAGCATCTTTACTCAAGAAATTAACCAAATCAATTTCGAGGAAAGCTACGACATTCCATGGCTCATGGATTTTAAGACGCTGAAAACACGTGGGCTTCGTTTCAACAAATTGTATGTTTCGGACGGGAATCCACTCAGTC
>JABFSO010000419.1 GCA_013140555.1 Cyclobacteriaceae bacterium
GAGATAAAGTAAAAGTGTATCCATTTTTCTTTCAACCTGTCGGATCGCAGTCCAATCAAATGCCACCGGCAGGGTGGGGCAATATCGCAAACGATGCACCAATCGAATATAAGGTAAAAGAGATTCGTCAAGTTAAATTTTCGGACGGAACAATTCGGAAGGCTTATTTATTTGATGATGTAATTCTCGAAGCGTGGATTGAAGGTGTCGGCACGACTAGCGGATTCGCTTCCTTCAATCACATTTATGATATATCTGATAATACAATTGGTTTTTCTTCCAATGGAGTTCATCTGATTGACATCCGCGACTTAGACTTATCGTATTTCGGTGATTGTGGTATCGATCCATTTGCTTACGAGTTAACCACAAAACAATAGCTTTAACCATACAACTATGGCAAAAAAAATTATTACCGCATTTGTTTTAACTCTTGTTTTGACACAATTTTCCTGCGACAAAAAGAATGATCCAACTCCTACCACAGCATTTGATCAACAACTGACAGCTAGCAAAGGTTGGGTTTTAACCGCTGCAAATTTGTCTCCACCACTCCAGATTCCTGGTGCGCCTGCTGGTACACCTGCTGTTTCCGATTTTTTTAATCTTTTTATGGATGCATGCGAAAAGGACGATATCGTTTTTTTTGAAGCTGAGGGTGGATTCAAAATTGAGGAGGGTGTTATTAAATGCGACCCGGCCAGTGGTCAGGTAAAGCTGCAAGGTACATGGATATATAATTCAACGAGTAGAGCAATTACAATTACAGAGATGTCAAGCACAGATGACTCTTATTCAATGACAATTGAAGAGTTAAACTCGACAACTATGAAACTATCTCAAGTAATCGATTTCGGTATTGGGTCGGTAACTACCCTAACTACAACTTATGAAAAAGTGAAATAAGTATTTCTTGATCAAACAACGACTTTTAGTTACTAAGTTTTGCA
Organism: Cyclobacteriaceae bacterium; assembly: GCA_013140555.1. GTDB lineage: Bacteria > Bacteroidota > Bacteroidia > Cytophagales > Cyclobacteriaceae > ELB16-189. Next base: position 951 of record JABFSO010000419.1, read on the forward strand.
CAAGTCAATATGATTGTTGTTGGCTTTGCCAATGTGGCTATCGTTTTTTTGGGAATACCCAATTTTAATCCACACAATCATTACGTTCGGAGTTGAAAGATATGTTTAGGCAAAATTCTTTTTATCGTGACTCGTAATCTTTTCGTTTGCTAGCTTTAAGGTGCGGTCACTGGCTATTGCGAAACCGTTAACAGGTGTTACTGCAATAATGGTTTAGTCGGGGATTCAGGTCGTGGTTCTATTTCAAAAATAAGTACGGGTGATAAGGCATAGATTGCCAGAATGGGTGTTGAGAGTAGAGCGTATCGAAGAAGACTTTTTTTCATGGATGACTTCGTTTCATTCTCATTACAAAGAGATCACCACTTCTCCTGAATTACTTTTAACATTTCGGCATGCACCGCACCGGCAGCACATAGTTCACCACCAAACAAATAATTATCACCACCGTAAAAGTCAGTGACTTTACCTCCAGCTTGTTGCAAAATAAATGCCCCACCTGCTACATCCCATGGTTTCAAGTTATATTCAAAGAAACCTTCCATACGTCCACATGCCACATAGGCTAGATCAATAGCGGCACTACCTAACCTGCGAATTCCGTGTGTTTGTTCAAGAAATGTTTTGATGATTTCGAGATAGTTGTCTTTCTTTTCGGTGTGATAATACGGAAAGCCGGTCGCCAATAAACTTTCGTTTAATGTGCGAATCGGAGAAACATGAATCACCTGATTGTTGCAATACGCAGGTCCGCCTTCAATCGCATGAAAACATTCCTGATGACTTACTTCATAGACAATTCCTAAAATAGTTTTGTTGCTTCGGGTCAATCCGATACTAATCGCAAAAATGGGTAGCCCATGTAAAAAATTGGTGGTACCATCGAGCGGATCGATAATCCACTTGTATTCGTTGCTTCCTTCTGAATCAGTTCCTTCTTCGCCTAAAAAACCCGAGCCGGGTAGCAAAGTACTTAGCTCGCGTACCAATTTCGTTTCGGCTTCTTTATCTACATACGATACCAGATTACTAAAGCTTCCTTTCTGTTCAATTTTACAGCGGTCAAAATTCTTAACCTCGTTGCGCATGAAAGTCCCAACTTCTTGGCAAAGTGCGATTACTTTTTTTTCTAATTCAGCGAGGTTCATTTTTTGGAAGTTTGATTTTTGACAAGCGCAAGTAAAATGATAACGACAGATATCCACGCGGAAGTACGTGTAATCAACTCTCCTTGTTTCGTGTATTGGGTAAGAGTCGATTTTCCGGATTCGTAAAGTGCGATCATCTCCGTGCGCGGAATGGCCTTCGATTCGATCAGATACGAAGCAATTGCCGGTGCGATGAGTGTGATAATGGTTAATGCCAGCCAACCTTTATGAAACGATCCTTTGAAGATCGTCATGTATAAAAACAAGTTGGTGAGTAAAATCCAGAGGGTTGCTCCAAGATATCCGGTATGAGCAGTCCAGTTTAACCACTCTTTCTTTAAGATTAGAATGTCAGCAATAAAAATGGTTTCATTTCTCCAGGGCAGTTTCAGTAAGATATATTCCGTAGCCAACCAGAAAAACAAAATCGTAAACTTGCCCAGCCGACTTCCCAATTGTTGAAAACAAAAGGTGTAGATCACGAACGACAACGTGAAAGTGATAGCTAGAATAATGGCTCCTACAATATGTGAAAAGTTGAAAGCGAACGCAGCCAGGAAACAACTGACTAAACTAAGTAAGATAAATTCGGTATTGATCCAGAAGTCATCGTTTTCACGTGCCTGATCGGCAATGGCAAACAAAGGTGCAAAGGCGAAGAAGATCGGCAGAGGAAATGGTTTCATCAACCAACTCGCTGCAAACAGGGCTGCACTTATCAAAAACAATGCCCAAGGAGGAAATGATATGTTACTCTCTTTTGCCATCGATCACCAAAACAATTTCACCTTTTACTTCTTTACTTTTAAAATGAGCAATCACTTGCGTGAGACTGTCGGTTACTGTTTCTTCATAGAGTTTAGTCAACTCGCGTGAAACGGAGACACGCCTGTCAGCCCCAAAAAATTCCACCATTTGTTCCAATGTTTTTACGAGCCGATGTGGCGACTCGTATGCTATAATTGTTCGGTCTTCTTCTGCCAATCGTTTGAGTGTAGTTTGTTTTCCTTTTTTGTGTGGCAAAAAACCTTCGAACACAAATCGATCAGTTGGAAATCCTGATTTGACTAAAGCTGGAATTAAAGCCGTGGCTCCCGGCAGGCTGTCTACTTTTAATCCCGATTGAATGCACTCGCGTACCAAAAGAAAACCCGGATCAGAAATTCCCGGAGTGCCCGCATCCGATATCAACGCCATGGTTTCTCCATCCATCATGCGTTTGATTAGTCCGGCAAGTGCTTTGTGCTCATTAAATATATGAAAGCTCTGAAGGGGTTTTGAAATATCGTAATGCTTCAGCAAAGTGCCAGAGGTGCGTGTGTCTTCCGCTAAAATGGTGTCTACGGATTTTAAAACTTCTAATCCGCGGATAGTCATATCACCCAAATTGCCAATGGGTGTAGGAACGAGGAAAAGAGAAGCTTTTGACACAGGCTAATTGTTTGCTGGGCTAATGTTTCGAAATACGAAGTAGGAGTTGATCAATTTGTTTTGCAAGAGTATGATCTTTTTCCGTCACTGTATTTCCCGCATCGTGAGTTGATAATTCGATCGTCACACGATTGTAGGTGTTGGTCCAAGTAGGATGGTGATCACACTTTTCCGCCAGCAAGGCAACTTGTGTCATGAAGCCAAAGGCCTCTACAAAGTCTGCAAACACAAAAGTGCGAGCGAGGCGATTCTTTTCATTTACCCACATAGTTCCTTTTTTTGTTTTTCTAAGGTATAAAAAAAACAGCACACCTTGAGATACAATCCTTATAAGGCTATAATTCCTTCTATAGTCGATGTGGCAACATAAACTGAAATGACTGCTTCGCTGGAAGGCATCATCATTTGTAAAGTAATGCTGCTGTATTTGCCGTTTTTAGAGGCGCGCTGGGTAGCGGTGTGTTGCGGAAACAAATTAATTACTTCTGGTTCTTTTCCATTTGGCACAATAAACTTAAAAGTATACAAGGCCGGCCACGCATAATGCTGATCTAATTTTTCTCGCAACGACTCAGTCCATTCAGGTTTCATCTATCGTAAATAAAGTTGATGATATCAGTATAAAAAAAATCGGCTTCCCCTTTCGAAGAAGCCGATGGTATTATTCCATTCTTACTTAAAAGAATTTATAGCGCTTATCTTCTATTTTTGAAACCTCTTTGATTGCCTGTGAAATTCCAAAGCTTGATCGGTTGTTTAAGCCTTGTAGCAACTGATTTTTGAACATCGTGTAATCGCCTATGGCCGGAGCTGAGGTTTTATTGATGGTTTCAATAATCAAAACTCCGTTTTCGCCAGCAAAAGGTTTTGAACGCTTTCCGTTTTCCAATGAGAAAGCCACACCAATTGCTTTCGGATCTACGCCCACAGAAGGGAGTGAAGTTGAGTTTAACTTCAGATCGCTCGAGGTATGTACAGAGGCATCTGAACCAAAGGCTGCAGCAATCTCTTCCAATGTTCCTTTTTGAGCCGACAGCTTTTCGATAATTTTTTCACCTTTCAAAATATTCTTTACCATTGGAGTAATCTCCTCTTTTACCTGATCAAAAGTTTTGTAGCCTTCTTCCGTTTCGCCTGTCATCACCGCTATCGCATAGGTATCGCCCAGATCTTCCACTTCAGATACTTTGCCAACCTTGCCTTCGCGGAATAACCAAGTTACGATTTGACGGGCTTCGCCAAGATTTCCAACTCTTCTTTCAGCTGTGCCTAAATCTTTGGCGTCAAATACATTCAATGCTTCTTTTTGTGCCTGCGCTCTGAATTCTTTTTCATCCTTTGCAGCCGCCACAAAGTTTTGCGCTCTTAAGTAAACCGCATTTTGAGTTTCTTCACTGGGTGTAATAGCCAACTCGATTGTTGCCACTGTGTAAGTGGTATTATCTTTTATATTGGTTACATCAATGATGTGATAACCAAATTGAGTTTCAACCACATCGCTCAACAAACCGGTTTTCTTGGCATCGAATACAGCGTTTTGGAAAGGTTTCACCATTTGACCGGAAGTAAACCATCCAAGATCTCCACCTCTGGTGCGTGTGCCATCAGTACCATGATCAATCGCCTTGTCGGCAAACTTGGCACCACCTTTAATTTCATTTAAAATCTTACGAGCTTTTTCTTTAGCTTCTTTTTTGGCTTCGGGTGTTTCATTTTCCCACTTGATCAGAATATGACTAGCCTTAGCAGCATAGGTAGTGTCGGTACCAATATTTACTATTTTCACGATTTTGTAATTGCCCTCATCCAAAAAAGGTCCATTCACGCTTCCTACTTCCAAAGTGGCTTTATCCTTGCTGATCGAGGCCGGAAGATTAGCAATAGTGTATTTTGAATAAGCATTGGTTCCTTGAGATTGACCTACGGCAAAGGCCGAGTCATCTACGGCAGTTTTGAAATCGGCAGCAATTTTAGCGGCTTCTTCTCTTAATGCAGCAGAATCGCTGGCAGAAGCAACTACCGGAAATGCGACATAACTTAAGCTGCGAGTTTGTTTCGCCTTGTATTTTTCTTTGTTCTTGTTGAAGTAATCACGGAGCTGGCCATCGGTAGGAGTTACGGCCGAATCGCTAATGGCAAAGAATTGAACATACAAATATTTTACTTCGGCTACATCATTCTGCGTGTGGTAGTCGCGCTCCGATTCAGCTTCGGTAACATAATTCGATTTGATTAATAAGTTTTCATATTTAATGCGCTCGCGACCTAGGCCCAACTCCTTTTGGAAAAGAGACCAGCGGTATTTGCTTTCATTGTATTGCGCAAGCATTTGTTCGTTGCCAACAGGAGGAGGAGTGGTGAGACTATTGAGATAATCCATCAATCGTTGTCTGTCAAAATTTCCGGCAGAATCGGTGAAAGATTGCTTTACGTTTGGATCAATATTTTTTCCCTGAACCATGTCCCACACTTCATCTGCAGTAACTTTGATACCGGTTTTTTCAAACTGTGGTTTGATAGCATGCTCTACCACCAAAAGTTCCCAAGCTTGTTGCTCAAGTGTGGGTTTCTCACGATCGCCCGGCTTACGACCAAAGCTCATGATGTAGTTATTTTCACGCTCTTGTACGAAAGCTTGATATTGTTCTACAGAGATGGATTTGCCAGCGATCTCGCCTACTTTGTTGTCATCTCCACTAAAAAAGGAACTCGGACCAGAAATGAAGTCACTTCCTACAATAAATGCCCCTAAGGCTAAGGTAATAAATGCAACTACCCACTTGGTCATTTTTTCCCTTAAAGTACCAATCAATGCCATACGTAAAAGTTTATAAGTGTTAATGGTCTGTAAGGCCAACCCACGCCATTTTAAAGAACGGCAAATTTAGTCCCTTATCTTTATTCAGCAAAGGTACTATCGTAAATAAATGGCCTGATTTTCAGGGTATTATAAACCTGCTATCGACTACGGGCTAATCAGCCAGTTCACTGGCATCTACTACCACCTTTACGGTGTCAATGCGCTTGTTCTCAGCTTTTTGTATAGTAAACGTATAGGGTGGTATGGAGATGGAGTCTCCTTGTTGTGGAAAATCTTCGGTATAGGCTAAAATCAATCCGCCCAAGGTTTCATATTCACCAAGCGGCAACTGCCATTTGAAACGATCATTCAAGTAGTCTACCTCTAAGCGAGCACTCACTAAGTATGTATTCTGATCTATTTTTTGCTCAACCAGATTGTCACTATCGTGCTCATCTTCAATCTCACCAAAAATTTCTTCAATTACATCTTCCATGGTTACGATGCCCGATGTACCTCCAAATTCGTCTACCACTACCGCCATGCTTTTGCGGTCTTTGATCAGTTGAACCATCAAGTCATTGGCCAACATGGTTTCTTGGGCAATGCTGATGGGAGTTAAAATCTCTTCGATGCGGCTGGGTTTTTTAAACAATGCGGCCGAATGGCAGTAACCAATGGCATTGTCGATGCTTTCTTTATAAACCAGAATTTTAGAGTGGCCGCTTTGTACAAAAATCTCCTTTAGTTTTTCGATACCCTCTTCCACATCAATGGAAGTGATTTCGGTGCGGGGAATCATGCAGTCGCGAATTTTTACAGTCTTAAATTCAAGGGCATTATGAAATATTTTTTTGTCCAGTTCAATATCCTCATCCTCGTGCCGCACCTTTAGCATGTTTTTCAGATAATGATTCAAGTCGGTCAATCCGAAGGCCGGCTTCTCTTCTGAATATTCAATTCGCAATACATGGATGATGACCAGTTTGGAGAGATAAACTATGGAAAAGGTGAGCGGTGCCAGAATGACGTAGATAACCCGAAACGGAATGGCTAATGCGGCAAGCATCGCGTTTGGGTTGATCAGAAATAGGCTTTTTGGTAAAAACTCGGCTGTGAAAAGAATGAGCAGTGTTGAAATGAGCGTTTGTATAACTAAGACAAATACTTCGTCATTAAAACTATCAGGTAGACTGGAGGCCAACCAGGGTTCAATCAGTTGAGCCATGTAAATGCCAAACAATACCAGTGCCAGCGTATTTCCGATCAGCGTAGTTCCAATAAACCATGACTGGCGCTTGATGAAGTACGACATAATCTTGCCCCAAAGAACTCCGTTTTTCCCTTTTAGCTCAATTTGTAACTTGTTAGCAGAAAGAAAGGCGATTTCTATTCCGGAGAAGAAAAAAGAAAAAACCAATGTAATGGCAATCATGACGTAAGGCCCCAGTTCCATCGTTATTTCTTTTTACGGTAGTTATAATAGAATAAAAAACCAAAGGAAATCATGATGGCCCAATAGGCTTGACCTATGCCGAGTTTCATTGCTTCGTAGATACCAATAATTGCAAAAACGGCTGCTAATGAAAGCAGCACTACATCCATTAATTTCATTGCTGGTGCAAAGATACAATATTAAAAAATACTGGTGGTTTAGCGGATGCAGGCGGAATTCTCATTCCTTCCACAACATATTTCCTTTAGGATTTTTGATTGTGTAATTGGACATATCTTCCATGGCATCCAGGCCTGTGCCGTATAAAACATCATGGGTATCGGTAATGGTAACAAATTTATCGGTTGAGATTTTGCGGCTTCCCGGAAACCAGAAAAGCTCTTCGGAGTTGAGTTGTTGGTTTTTTTGAATGTTTTTTACCTCTACTTTACCGCGTCCGCGCCATTTACTTTCACTCTTAAAGTAAAAGGCAGTATTGGCGCGCAGCGTGGAAGTAAGCTTGCCCGTTTTGTCAAAAAATTCCAGATAAATTCCTTCCGGAAATTCCTGATCACCATTTTGAAACTCAAAGATCTTTTTTGCCTTAAGCAGGGCCTTTACCCGGTCGTTTTCGGTATAGTGCATCACCACATCTTCGGCTTCGCGAAGGGGGCCTTCGTAAATTAATGGTGCCGCAACCTCTTTATTCCGACAAGAAGAAAAATAAACAGAAGCGGCCCCGGCACAACAAAAAATCCAGATAATTTGCTTGATGTTCATGGTATTACGCGTTGGTTTAAAACAAAGAAGGCTGACCTTATAGCCAGCCTTCTTTGCAATAATCATACCTTCAATTTATTCTTTTCCTCGTGAGCGTAAGGTTACGGTTTCACCTACCCAGCACTTGTCAATTTTCTTGGTTTCACCTTCTTTCCAGTTCAACTCGAACATCTCGGTAACAGAAGGGAATTGGCCACGGGCAGACTTCATTTTATCTTGCTTGCCAGCTTTTGCATACATGTCATACGCTGCAATGTAAACCAATCTGTCTTCGGCTAAGCTTTGTTTTCTTGAACATTCAGCAAATGCGAAGTAGTAGAGGTCACCAATTTTTTCGTAACCATCTTTGTTGGTGGGGTCAGCGGCAATAGCCTTTTTGTAAAACTCTCTGGCCGCCTGCTTATTTCCTTTTTGGTTTTCATTATCACCTAACAAGATATTGATTTCACCTTTATCAGCCGGAGTGGCAGCTAATGTCAATGCTTCGTTTAGCAAAGGAAGCGCCTTGTCGAAATTCTTAGCTTGTAAGTATTTAGCACCTAAAACTTTTGCCAAACCAAAATCAGGGCTAGCCTTATGTACTACCTCGGTAGCTTCAAACCAAAGTGGATCATCGGTACACTTATCGTTCAACATGAATTGGAAAATCTTTTTAGCCAAAGGCACATCAGAAGGATTTTGTCTGAAGCGAGGCTCTAAGTTTTTCTTAACAAACGCGCAGTTGATAGTAACCATCTTAGCTAATTTGTCATCTACATTCACTTTGATGGCTTTGTACTTATCTACATCGGCTGTTTTATTTTCTTGCTGAGCTTTGGTAGTTTTTGCGTCCAACACGGCAGACAACTTATCGTATCTCGCCATGATTTGATCTTCAGTCAATGTTTTCTGCGCCTCCGGTAAATTCTTTTGAACCAAGAAGTTTACATAAATCACAGAGATGAAGGCTTCTAAATTGTTATCGTTAACGCTATTGCCGCTGATTTCATAAACGCGATCATACATGGTCAACAACTCAGCCGCTTTCTCTTTGTTATTAATGTTGTACTTAACATTAGCAGCAGCCTTGCGATTCAATACGTTTACTTCGTCACCGCAATTGGTTAAACGCAAATCGTAAATCAGCATCAAAGAGTCCACCAGCACTTTTTTCTTAGCAGGATCTTTCTCCTGACCGGCTAATCCATCATAGGCTGTAGCCGCATCAACATACAATTTTGTGTTCCAATTAGGTGCATGGGTCATCATCCATTGCAAAGAAGCTGTGGCGCTTCTAAAGTGCCCTTGCCTTACGGCATCGCCAAATATTGCCACACATTCTTCTGCTTTTGGTCTGTCTTGTTCAGGCCATTTTTGTTCTCTACACTGTGCTACTGCAGAAAGTGAGGTGGTGGCAACCAGTGCCATGCCAAGTACTACCTGTTTCAAATTCATTTTCATAATTGTTTACTTTTCAATCAAACTTCCTTTTAATAAACCATCGGTCATTGAAAGTCATGCCAAAATAGAGCTTAAAATAGTTTTCGTCAATGCTATTTTCAGTAATACTTCCTCTTTTTCCGATTTTGAGGGACAAATCTAAAGTAGAAATCCCTACTGGCAATGATACTCCAAAATTAATGCCAAGATCTTTCACTTCATTACCATTTACCAGATATGGGTATCGTTCGTAGCTTACACCTGTTCGGTAGGTTACTCTCCTTAAATAGCTCGAAGAGCTCGTTTGATTTGGAATATACTCTAGCCCCAAACCACCCCGGATGCCTTTTGTGGTTGGCACACTCACATTATTCAGTCCATTAAAAACAGTGTAATCAGAAATAGTAACATCTCCAGCCACGGTCCAGCGGCCTGGAATGCCTGCAGAGATGCCTACTCCGAATGATTGTGGCAAATTGAATGAAGAAGGCTCGTTGTTGATCAAAGTTGTTGAGTCCACGATATTGCCTCTAATGCTGCGTTGATCGATTCGTAACACGCGGCTGCTATTTAATTTTGCGCCAAAGTCGTAAACAAAACCTCCACCAACCCTAAAATTCTTTTTTGTGAGCGAATCTTTGTGAAAATAGACTCCCGTAGAAAAGGTGAAATTTTTTATAAAATTTTTATCCAGAAGAAGAGGCTGATAAATAAGTAACCGTGCGTCTTGCGGATTGAGGAAACTGATAGTCTGTGTTTTTTCTGAATCGAGCGATCCAAAGAGGTAATTGGCTCGAAAACCTACGGCTACATTTTTATGAACCCGCACGCCATTCGCCCAATAGAATTGATTCAGACCACCACTGCCGGTTTGCTGACTGGTAATCGTAGAGCTTACATCATTTAACACCTTGCCAACGGTGGTAAGTTTATAATTGGCAGATGAAAAAGGGGTTAGCCCCAACGAGGTAGTCCATTTTCCTGATTTGATAGGAAAGGCCAGTACCAGATAATTAAGATTGCCTGTACCGGTTTTTAAAGAAGTCGACCCATCGTTAATGGTTCGGTTTTCTAAAATCATGCCCGCTTGAAAAGTGGTGACAAAATTATAGGTCAACAAAGCCGGATTTTGATTATTGATATACCAGGAACTGGGATTGCCAATACCAACACCTCCCATTCCTTGATGTTGAGCCAGTCCATTGCCATAGGTATCGCCCAATCCAAATGTTGAGAATGGACTGTTAGCGACCTGGCCGGAAGCAAGATTTGCTGCGAAAACCGCGAAGCAAAGCAGAAAAGACCTTTTAATATGAAGCATTATAGCGTAAAATCCTGTTCAATCCCTTCAAAACCAGATCGGGGGCTGCAAATATGGTAGGTTTCAACCTGTTTTCAAAAAATGGAGCATCGCCACCACACAGAAGCACCACCACCGAGGGGTATTTTTCGCGGTACTTTTCGATGGTATTTTCTACTTCTGCTACCACTCCATTCATCACTCCACTCTGCATACATGTTTCTGTGCTGTTGCCAACCAAGTCAGCATCTGCCTTTCGCTGAACTAACGGCAGCCGTGCGGTAAACGTATGCATAGCTTTGAAGCGCATATCGATACCGGGCGAAATGGCGCCTCCATGGTAGGTGCCACTCTCATCAATAAATTCATAGTTAATGCAGGTACCGGCATCAATCACCAGGCAATTCTTTCCGGGAAATATAGCGTAAGCACCACATGCACCCGCCAACCGGTCGACTCCTAATGTCTGTGGCGTGGCGTACACATTTTTAATAGGCAATGGCAACTGAGGTGATAAAATTAATTTCTTGCCTGTTGGCTGAATGAAATCAAAATCTGCATCCGGTTGATTCACCGAGCTGATTAACACATGTTGAAAAATCTGAGACCCTAATTTTTCTCGTAAGGCGATGAGATGTTCAAACTGAAAGGAAGCCACCATTCGATCTTCTTCGAACGTAGCCGCTTTTATTCTCGTATTGCCGACATCTACCACTAAATTCATCGACATAAAAGTAGCAATAGTAAATGGGTCACTCTTTTGGTTTGCCGCATGACTTAAAAATATAATTACACATTGCGTACCTCAACACTTTAGTTCAATTTTGCAAACCTTTGCGGAACCTGCTAAATGGCAACACACACCGCATTGAAAACTTTACATACAGATGAAAGAACTCTTACAAAAGTTTGAAAACAAGCGCCCTGAAATTGTTTTTGAGTGGAAAGATGCAGAAACGGAGGCCGTTGGTTGGGTGGTCATCAACTCTTTGCGTGGTGGTGCTGCCGGTGGAGGCACACGCATGCGTGCGGGCCTTGACAAGCGTGAGGTAGAATCGTTGGCAAAAACGATGGAAGTAAAATTTACGGTCAGTGGTCCGCCCATCGGAGGTGCTAAGTCTGGAATCAACTTTGATCCAAACGATCCCCGGAAGGAAGGTGTGCTGCACCGCTGGTATACTGCGGTGATGCCTTTGTTAAAATATTATTATGGAACTGGTGGCGATTTGAATGTGGATGAAATTCATGAAGTGATTCCGCACACGGAAGATGTGGGAATTTGGCATCCGCAAGAGGGCGTTTTTACCGGGCACTATAAACCGACCGAACCACAGAAAGTAAATCGCATCGGGCAGTTGCGACAGGGGGTTGTGAAAGTGATTGAAGATTCCCAATACACACCTGCGCTATCAAAAAAATATACCATTGCTGATATGTGCACTGGCTATGGAGTGGCAGAGGCAGTACGTCATTATTATGAATTGTGGCCTTCAAGCGTAAAATCTTCGGATGGAAAAGCTGGGCAACTGAAAGGAAAGCGTGTGGTGGTGCAGGGCTGGGGAAATGTGGGGGCGGCTGCCGGATTTTATTTGTCGCAGATGGGTGCGGTGGTGGTTGGCATTCTTACGCGCGAAGGTGGATTGATCAATCAAAAAGGAATTTCGCATGAAGAAATTTGTCAATTGGTGGTTAACCGGCAGGGCAATCGATTAGTAACAGACGACTTGTTGTCGTTTGAAACCGTGAATGAAAAAATCTGGGATTTGGAGTTTGAGGTATTTATTCCTGCTGCTGCTTCGCGACTCGTTACGAAAGATCAGGTAGATCGCATGATTGCATCCAAAGTAGAAGTGTTTTCGTGCGGTGCGAATGTGCCTTTTGCTGATCCGGAAATTTTCTTTGGCCCCACGGGTTTGTATGCAGATGAAAAATTTTCGGTGATACCTGATTTTATTGCCAATTGCGGAATGGCTCGCGTGTTTGCTTATTTTATGGAAAGTGAAGTGTCGATGGATGATGCAGCCATCTTCAACGATATTTCCAAAACGATTCGAAACGCTATGGAGAAGACTCGAAAAATAAATGCGAACAAAACGCACATTGCTCAAACTTCATTTGAAATTGCGCTGAAGGAATTAGTGAAATAGTCTAATCAGTTAAATGAAAAGAGGCTGACTTGCATTTACAGGTCAGCCTCTTTTTATAATCAGATAACTATTACTTACATAAACTGCTCTATCGCTAAATATGTAAGTGCACCGGCAAAATAACCGAGTAGTGCAATCAGACTTATTTTTTTCAGGTACCAGATAAAATCAATTTTCTCCATACCCATCACCGCTACACCGGCCGCTGATCCGATAATCAAAATACTTCCACCGGTACCGGCACAATAAGCCAGGTATTCCCAAATCATCGAATCCATCGGATACGTCTCTAAACTATACATACCCATGCTGGCTGCTACCAAAGGCACGTTATCAACGATGGCCGAAAGCAAACCAATGAACGTAACGATCACGCGGTTATCACCCAAGGCAGAATCCAACGAAGCCGCGAAATGTTGTAAGATGTGCATAGACTCCAGCGCACCGACAGCCAACAAAATTCCTAAGAAGAACAATACACTCGATGAATCAATCCGCGAAAGCGCTCCGGCAGCGGTAAAAGGTCTGCGTGCGGCTTCATCGGCATGTGGATTGATCAATTCAGAAACTACCCATAACACACCAAGCCCCATCAACATACCAATGTAAGGAGGCAGATGTGTGATGGTTTTAAAGATAGGAACAAAGATGAGTGCACCAATGCCTAAACAAAGCATGACCGTGCTTCCTTTCACAGGTCCTTCTTCACCGTGTGTGTGCATGTGAGCCGTGTGATGGTATTCGCCCAATTCTCCTTTCAGCGTAAAGCTTAGATAAATCAAAGGAATCAGCAGACATAACATACTTGGAATGAACAAGCCTTTCATGATGGCGAACGTAGAAATTTGACCACCAATCCAAAGCATAGTAGTAGTAACATCACCGATCGGTGTCCAGGCGCCACCGGCATTGGCAGCAATGATGATCATACCGGCAAAGAACATCCGCATTTCTTTATTTGGAATCAATTTGCGGATCAGTGATACCATCACAATGGCGGTGGTGAGGTTATCTAATATTGCGGAAAGAAAAAACGTAACGAAGCAAATCATCCACAGCAATACTTTTGGATTTTTTGTATTGATGCGATCGGTGATCAAACGAAATCCCTGGTAGGCATCAACCAATTCAACGATCGTCATGGCACCCATGAGGAAAAACAGAATTTCAGATACACTGGCCAAATGATGCGATAGTTCACCGCCCACTTTGGAAGCATTATTTTCGGACACTGCATAAAGAGTCCAGCAAATAACTCCTGTTAGTAATGCCGAGGCTGTTTTGTTGATTTTGATGGGGTGCTCCATAGCGATGGCGATATAGCCCACTACGAAGACAAGAATGACGTACAGTTCCATAGGCGTTGGTTTGGTCTAAGGTAAATATAAGTTGAAAAATCAAAACTCAAGCGAGCCAACTGAAAAATTCAACGTATGGTAATATAGCGTGATGAAAAAGTTCATCTCGCAAGCGCCACTGTGGAGCGAATAGGTTACTTCAGGTTAAAGAGCCCTTCGTTCAACAAATTAAGAGCTTTATCTTTTTGAGTAGTATCCACCAAAATGGAAATATTGTTGTGGCTGCCGCCAAACGAGACCATGCGTGTTTTGATAGCGCCCAATGCACTGAAAACTTCTTGTAACACGGCTTCTTTTTCAGCCAATGCATTGCCCACAATGCAGATAATCGTCTGATTTTTATCTACTTCGATGGTGCCTAGTTTTTCCAGATCGGCCACAATTTCCGAAAGGCGAGTGCTATCATCGATTGTTACTGATACTGCCACTTCTGACGTGGAGATCATGTCGATGGAAGTTTTTTGCTTCTCGAACACTTCAAATACTTTACGTAAAAAACCATACGCCAGCAACATGCGCGATGACTTAATATTAATCGCGATGATGCCATCTTTGGCTGCAATGGCTTTGAATTGATGCTTTGATCCTTTGTCGCTGATGATCGTTCCGGGTGCTTTCTCGTCCATTGTGTTCTTTAGACGCACTGGAACACCGTATTTCTGTGCAGGTACAATAGTAGAGGGGTGCAAAATTTTGGCGCCAAAGTAGGCCAACTCCGAAGCTTCATCGAAAGTTAACTCAGCAATCGGCATGGTTTTCTTCACGATGCGTGGATCGTTATTATGCATACCGTCAATGTCCGTCCAGATTTGAATCTCTTCGGCACGAATGGCCGCACCGATTAATGAAGCGGTGTAATCGCTACCGCCCCGTTTGAGGTTATCTATTTCGTTTTTATGATTACGACAGATGTATCCTTGCGTAACAAGAATATCTACATTCACAGATTCAAGAATAGGTTTTAATCGCTCGCTGATTTTTTCCAATTCAGGCTCGTGATTTTCATCAATCGTCATGAAGTGGAGAGCCGGTAACAAGCGGGAACTGATTTTACGTTCCTGCAGGTGATGGTAAAAGAACTCAGTCGAAATCAATTCGCCTTGCGCCAATAATTCGCGGTAGCTGCGATCGTCAAACTTGCCGGCCGCCAACAAACGGAAAAGGCTGAAGTAGCGGCTGACGATTTCTTGACCGATGGCCTGATAAGCTTCTGAACTGTAAAGCTCTTTGCTGAATTGCAGATAGTGTTTTTCTAACTCGGCAATTTCATTTTGAGCACCGGTGTGTTGCTGTGCCACTAAATGATCGCCAATGCGCACCAAAGCGTTGGTTGTGCCACTCAGCGCAGAAAGAACCACAATCTTTTTACCGGACATGGATAAAACCAACTCGGCAATTTTTTTCATTCGCTCGGGCTTCCCTACAGAAGTGCCACCAAATTTTACAACCAACATATCGTGTCCTTTTTTTTGAAGGCCGTAAAGATATAGTCTGAAATTGATAAATAAAGAAGCCGGCTTAAAATGTTGCATTCATGAGGAAGTGCAACGGTTTGAGAGAACACTTGTAAGGAAGTGTATTCTGATAGAGGGCAAGAATTTGGGATCTCGGTTAGAAAACTTCGAATAACAACACAAGTACTGTGATGGCGCTCAAAGTGATTAACAGGAACCATTCCCTTCTTATAAAAGTATCCACTTTTACGTAAATCTTTTTCATAGAACCGTGGGGGTTGGTAGCTATCATTTTTTTTAAATAATAATACTGGTTTCGCCTCGCACAAACCGAAGAATGTCTGCCAATGCGTCAAATCCGGTCGCGAACAGGGGTTTAAGTGGTGCGAATTTTACCGACTGATCGGCAATTGAATGAAAACCAATCTTCCGTTGAGGCCGCTCCTTTTCCGATAATGTGAAAAAAAGGATATTTTTAAGATATGAGCCCCGTCATGCGTAGAGTTTTGGTTGTTGTAGTGTGGTTGCTGATTGCTTTTGCGCAGACAAGTCAGGCTCAAATGAATCACGCGGACAGTCTTCATCGCATTTTGAAAAGCAATAAGATTGCTGACACTATTCGGATTGAGACGCTTATCCAGTTGGCCGATTTTTATTGTGAAGTCAATGCTGACACAGCGATGATTTTTGCTATAGAGGCAAAAACGTTGGTAGAGCAAAAAAAAATTACACGGCTGCTTCCTCGCACCCTGCGATACATCGCCATCATATTAGTGGTGAAAGGCGAGTACGATTTGGCTACTTCCTATCTTCATCAGGCTATCCGGCAATCACCTTCTGACAGCACCCGGTTTGTTATTAAAGAAAAAGCGCTTGCCTATAATTTGTTGGGTGTGATTACCAATTACAAAAGCAAAACCGACAGTGCATTGTACTATTATTTCAAATCGCTGACGATTTTTATCAAGCTGGATGAAAAGATCGGTATTGCTAATCGTAACAATAACATCGCCACGGTTTATCGCGAAATCGGTAATTACCCACTAGCATTAAAATTCTTTTTTCAATCGTACCAAACAACACCCACGCCCCGGGCAGCACAGAACATTGGCAAGACGTACATGATTATGAACGAAATGGTAAAAGCAAAGTATTATTTACTCACCGCGCTAAAGTTATATGATCAGGATAATGAATTGGATAATACAGGCGTGGCTTATGTAAACGAAGAACTTGGTAATTTGTATTCTTCTGCCGGCAAATCTGATTCAGCCATTTACTATCTCACCCGTGCCTTGCGCATCAACGAGCGGGCGCAACATCAAAATGGAATTGCTCAAGACCATTACTATTTCGGATTGCACTATAAAAACAATTCAATGTGGGCAATGGCTAAGTCAGAAGCTGAGAAGGCAATTCAATTACACCGAGTTGGTGGCGAAAAATTTGGAATAGCGGAATCGATTCTTTTGCTTTCGCAGATGGAGCTACAACTCCATCAAAACAACCAAGCCCTGGCGCATGCGCTCGAAGGGAAGGAATTATCGCAGTCGATCAATGCAAAAGATTTACAGAAAGGTTTTTTGGAGGTGCTTACAATGATCTATGAATCAAATCATGATTATAATAGAGCTTTCGCATACAGCCGTCAGTTGATTCAACTCAAAGACTCCATTAACAACGAAGAAAAGATAAAGCAAGTGGCCAACATGGAGGCGCTTTATGAAAATGACAAGAAAGAGAAAGAGTTGGCGCTGGTGCGTGCCCAAAAGCTGGCAGCCGATGCGCAACTAGGGCAAGAAGAAACGAAGGCAACATTGTTAATAGTTGGCTTGGGTTTGGTGACTCTTGTTTTAGTGATTGGTGCATTTGCCTACATAGCTTTGAAGAAGAATCGAAAAATGCTGGAAGAAAAAAATGAGGAGCTACGCAAACTCAATCAAACCAAAGATCGCTTTTTTGCTATTGTCGGTCATGATTTGCGCGGACCCATTACTTCGTTCTCGGGCATCAACGATTTGCTGAATTGGCACATATCAAAAAATGATATGGAGAAGGTAAAGGCATTTGGAAGTAAAATCACACAATCGGCCAGACAACTAGATACACTGCTAAATAATTTATTGAGTTGGGCTATGTCGCAAACCAACGCAGTGCCCTATCGACCCGAACCCATTCAGTTGCGGCAACTCACACAAGAGTGTTATGGATTTTTTCAGCATTCGTTGGAATTGAAACAGATTCAGTTTGGAGATCTTACCACCGATGACCTTTTTGTGTTTGCCGATAAGAACGCACTTTCTACCGTGCTACGCAATTTGATTTCAAATGCGATTAAGTTCACACCAATGAATGGGGCGATTACATTAGAAGCCAATCTTGTTCACGATTTGATTTGGATACATGTAAAAGATACCGGAGTGGGAATGCCTCCGGAAAAAATGGCAACATTGTTTGTTCTTTCTGAAAATAAAACAACAAGCGGCACTTCAGGTGAAAAGGGCACCGGACTTGGATTGATGCTTTGCGCAGAATATGTGGCACTCAATAAAGGCACGATCAACGTTAACAGTGAAGTGGGTAAGGGAACGGTGTTTTCATTTTCAACACCTTCGTTTCAGCCCAAAGAGTTGCAAGACTTAAAACAAGAAATGAGTCATGGCTAACATTCGAATTGTTTCGGTAGAGGATGATCCGATTTATGCGGAAACCATTCAGATGATAGTGGAGCAAGCGGGCTATGAACTTACCGGTCAGTTTTCGAATGGTGAAGAGGCTTTGTTAGCGATCAAAGCAATTAAACCCGATTTGCTCCTGCTGGACATTCACATTGCCGGTTCGCTCACGGGCATTGAATTAGCCGAGCGTGTAGCGGCACACACACCGGTTATTTTTATTACTTCACTGCGCGAACGAGAAGTTTTTGAAAAAGCCAAAAGCACCCGACCTGTAGCTTTTATTTTAAAACCATTTGATAGTTTGATGTTACAGAACACCATCGATCTTGCCATTTCACAATTTGCTGGAGAGGCTAAAAATGTGTTGACTGAGCGCGATATAATTGTAAAGGATAGTTTTTTTATCAAAGAGAAAAGCAGTCTCATCAAAGTGCCGATCACTTCGATTGTGTACATAGAAGCTGAGGATAAGTATTGCACGCTCTGCACCAGCGATAAAAAGTTTGTGATCCGCATTTCGCTCAACGACCTGCTCACCAAATTGCCGGATACATTTGTGCGCACGCATCGCTCCGTGGTAGTGGATGCCACAAAAATTACACAGCTAAATTTAGATCGACAAGAATTGCAGTTGGGCTCAGTCGTGTTGCCCATCGGCACCACTTACAAAGAGGCTTTACTCACACGCCTTAAGAAGATTGGATAGTTTTACCGCCTTTTGCAAGCAAGGAGTACCCACCCCACGTAAGTAAACCTGCTTGCGAAAAGACTGGTAATATCGATTGCAGTTAAATCACCGCTTTTAGTTTTTTATCTTCAAGCTTCCGGCTCAGGTGCTGATGAAAAGATGCGAAGGCGAAAATCCAACACTCGGCCAGCTCGGGAGTCCATATTTTTTTCAGGCTTTCTTCTAATGTATGCAAAAAGGCCACTAGCGCTGTAGCGTAATCTGTTTGGGAGATACCTTTCACAACAAATTGATCAACCAGCATAGAAAATTCGCTTTCAACTCGGTTAAATTCAGGAAGATTGGAAACTAGGTGATGAATTGCTTCAATCACCTTATCAAAACCTTTGTCTTGTTTTATCTTTTTAAGATCGGCTTTTCGTTCCGGCAGGTAATTCGTCAGGTTTTTATAAAAGTGATCAGAAAGATCTTCCTGACGATTTGCCAGATGTTTCCAACTGGATTGAATAAGTTGAATTTGTTTTTCGTTCATGCCCAAATTTTGGTTGAGCAAAGAAACGGCTATCAACCACCATCGGGTACTTTTTTAGGTTGGCAATACGTTAATGCCTTCTTTTTTGAGGTAAACATTAGGTTACATAAAATAGCCAAAGGGCCAAATCAGCCTAATTTTAAAGGCTCATGATAAAACCATTCAGGTTATCTTCTGTCTGCATGTTAAATTTTTTGCGAAGGCGGTGGCGGGCAATTTTTACGCTATCGGGCGATATTCGCAGAATGGCGGAAGACTGTTTGATATTCAGGTTGAGGCGGATGAGCGCACAAAGTTTCATGTCGGTGCCACTTAAATCGGGAAACTGGGACTTGAGCTTCATGAAAAAATCGTTGTGCACACTCTCAAAGAAGATTTTAAACTCGTCCCAGTCTTTATCGAGGTGAAAGCTGTAATCGACTACTTTGCCTAACTTTTTGAGTGGCTCCTCCAGCGAATCTGTATTTTTTAAGATCTGTTCAATGCTTACACGTACTTCTTCCAGTATTTCGTTTTTCTGCACCATGGTGAGTGCGTAAGTAGTCAGTTCTTTATTTTTAAAGTCAATTTCTTTGCGCAATTGAAGTTGGTTGAGTTGCGCATTTTTCAGTTCGGCCTCCAGAAGTTTCTTTTCACTTTCTACAATAGTTTTAGTGCTTTTAATTTTTAAGCGCTGCCGATTGAAGAAGAGCACTCCGATTATAACCACTGAAAGAAAGCTGATGGAGGCAACAGCTGCGTACAATTTATTAAGGTCGTTGTCTTTTTTGAGAAGTTGATTTTCTTTTTCCTTTCGCTCCGATTCAAAACGCACTTCCATTTCTGCCAGTTGCGATGTTCTTTCTTTGGATCGTACTGAGTCAGCATAGGCAGTATGTAATTTTTGATAGCGATAAGCGGCACTATCGTTCATCATTTTGTTGGAAACCTGAGCCAGATAAAGATAGGTGTCGCGCAGTTCTTCATTCATTTTAATCTTCCATGCAATGGCAGCGGCATTTTCGAGCGAACTTTTACTCTTGCCATACTCTTTCTTTTCATAATAGGTTTTTCCCAGCGAATTGTGTGCGTAGAACTTGGCGCGTTCGTAAGTTACTGTTTCGCTGATGGCCAGAGCTTCTTTGTCTTTGGCCAGCGCCTTGTCTAACTCACCTCGCTGGCGATCAATATCGCTTAGCATGACCAGCGTGGTGATAATTCCTCCTTTGCTTTCGATCGCTCGAAAAGTTTGCAGGCTTTTTTTGTAATACTGGTCGGCTTGATCGGTTTGTTGGATATTTGAATAATACTGTCCGATATTTTGATATAAGATCCCTAACGAATTTTTATCATTAGCCTTTTCCAGAAAAAGCAGAGCTTTCATGTAATAGTCCAATGCCTTTTCATTTTCTTTCTGATGAAGGTAAACACCGGCAATACCGCTGTAAGCGTCATAAATTTTGTATGTCAGGTTTTGCGATTCGCAAACATGCAATGCTTTGGTGTAAAACTCCATGGCCTTCACGTAGTTTCCGAAAACGCTTGAGTAAGTGCCCGCCAGATTGAGATAATTTTGAATGGCGAGTGACCATTGTTTGTTGATCATGGCTGCGTCAGCACTTTTCAATAAATTTTCCAGCGCTTGCGGATGATCGTTATTATAAAACCATGAAAGCCCCAGCATCCGATACGAAGTAGCGATGCCGTTTTTAAAATTCATTTCCTGCGCCAAATTTAGTGCCTCCCGACTAAGTTCAAGTGATTTCTTTGGGTTGGAGCGGGAGTTGAGCACCACTAGTTTGTTTAGCAGATTAACCCGTGCTGTATCTTTTGTAAAGGGTAATTGAAGTTGAAGGCTATCTATTTCAGATTTTTGTGCACATGCGGCATGCCAACAAACTGATAAAATGAACCAAACAAGAATGGACCTGTGCATGGGGGGAGAAAAATAATGGCACCAAAAGTACGAAACTTTACATTACCCAAATGCCGCGAATATGCACCTCTTAAATTTTCGAGAACATCTCGAAAAATTCGTCTTTCTTCTTTCGTGAAACAGTGATGTGCTGGTTGTTGCTCATCACCACATAACCTCCATCTCCGCGTGTAAACTTGCTCACATGCTTCATGTTGATGAGATAGGAAGCGTGAATACGGAAGAAATCCATGCCCTCCAAAATTTCTTCTACATCTTTCAATGTTTTTGATACCATCACTTTCTCTCCAGTGGTGAGGAAGAAGATGGTGTAGTTACTGTCACTTTCGCAGTAAACAATTTTTTCTGTTTCAACGAACACAAGATGATCGCTTGCTGTCAAAGCAATTCTTTTGGATTTCGGTTTCTCCTGCTTCATGTAACTGAGCAGCATATCGAGCTGATCGGTGCTTACTTTGCTTTTCTTGTTTTCGGCTTTTTGTACAGCCGCCTTTAAATCATCGGGGTCAATCGGTTTTAATAAATAATCGAGCGCGCATATTTTAAAAGCCCGAATAGCAAATTGATTATAGGCAGTGGTGAAAATTACATCGGAGTCGTGCGGGCCAAGTCGCTCGAGCAAATCGAAACCATTTAACTGAGGCATTTCAATATCTAAAAAAATCAGATCAGGTTTATGTTTTCTGATTTCTTCTAAGCCAACCAAAGGCGAATCACATTTTGCAATGATTTGAACTTGAGGACAATGTTTTTGGAGAATCCATTCTAACATGTCCAGCGCATTACTTTCGTCATCAATTAAAATTGCTCGCATAGTTTTTTATTAAAATTCAGGCTCCAATTCAGCGGATACTATTTTTACAATCACTTTGGTGCCGACAGGCTGGCCGTTCTCATCTTCTAAGTCAATGATTTCAATGCTGGCCACGGTCGATTCGCGATTCAGCATATCTAACCGATCGCGCGTGATATTCATGCCATACGATTTTTCTTTATCGGCCGCTTTGCTTTTTAGTTCGGCCGCTTTTTTTCGACCTATTCCATTATCGGTAATGATGCACTGAATGCCACCGGGCATCGAATCAATTTGAATTTCCAGTTTGCCTACCGACTCTTTGTGAAGTAATCCGTGCCAGATAGCATTTTCCACAAAGGGTTGAATGATCATAGGCGGCACACCGATGGCGAGCGGATTCAAACTTGGCTGAATCGAAATGTTATAGGTAAACTTTTCGTTGAAGCGCAACACTTCCAGATCCAGATATAATCGTAGTGCCGACATTTCCTGATCCAATGAAATGATTTTGTAATTGGAGTTATCAAGAATCAGACGAATCAATTTTGAAAACTTGGTAAGGTAAAGCGAAGCTTTTTCTGATTCGGCTTTGATGATATACCAATTGATTGAGTTGAGCGAATTGAAAATGAAGTGAGGATTCATTTGCGCCTTCAGCGCTTTCATTTCCACATCCGCCAATTGCTTATTGAATTCTCTTTGTAATTTCTCGGCTTGCTTCAATTGTGCGTTTTTAGCTTCGGCTTCCATCAGTTTTTTCTCGCTTTCCACCAGTGCTTGCGTGCTCTTGATTTTTAGGCGCTGTCGATTGAAGAAAAGAAATCCAATAATCACCACCGACAAAAAGCTAATCGTGATAACACCGATGTAGAGTTTGTTGAGGTCGTTATCTTTTTTTAGTAGCTGGTTTTCTTTTTCCTTTCGCTCGGATTCAAAGCGCACCTCCATTTCGGTTAGTTGAGAAGTGCGTTCTTTTGAACGAACAGAATCAGCGTAAGCAGTATGCAACTGCTGATAGCGATATGCTTCGATGTGATTCGAGAGTTTATCAGACACGCGCGCCAAGGAGAGATAGGTGTCGCGCATTTCCTCATTCATTTTTACTTTTTCAGCGATAGCAATGGCTTCCTCAAGCGAGCCTTTACTTTTTGCATACTCCTTCATGGCGTAGTATGTTTTTCCAAGCGAGTTATACAC
>JABFSO010000062.1 GCA_013140555.1 Cyclobacteriaceae bacterium
ATTTTAAAGACCGCACGCAGCATGGAGTTTCGCACTCCGGAAGGACGCGAAAAAGCTTTTCGCAACTTGCAAAAGAATGGCATCGACTCGCTCGTAGCGATTGGTGGCGATGGCACCTTCACCGGTCTGCATAAGTTTTATGAAGAATACAAAGTTCCATCCGTTTGTATTCCGGGCACGATTGACAATGACTTAGCCGGTACTGATTACACCATCGGTTTTGATACAGCTACCAACACAGCCGTAGAAGCGATTGATAAAATTCGCGATACCGCTATCTCTCATAATCGTCTGTTTTTCATTGAAGTGATGGGTCGCAATAGCGGCTACATTGCGATCAATTGCGGTATTGCCGGAGGTGCAGTTGCTACAATCATTCCCGAAGAGTCACTTTCGATGGAAGAGCTTTTCGCGAAGTTGGACGAAGGTGGCAAAACCAATAAGAAATCCAGTTTGATTGTAGTTGCCGAAGGAAGTAAAATCGGTGGAGCGATTGAGCTCGCCAAGAAATTCTCCGAGCGCAACAATTACTTTGATATTAAAGTAACCATTCTTGGCCACTTACAACGCGGGGGCACTCCTACTTACTTTGACCGCGTGCTCGCCAGCAAAATGGGAGTAGCGGCTGTGGAAGGTTTGCTGAATGGCAAGAACGATGTGATGGTGGGTATCCAAAACGGAGCCATCGTGTACAACAGTTTTGACATG
The DNA here is from genome assembly GCA_013140555.1 of Cyclobacteriaceae bacterium. Lineage (GTDB taxonomy): Bacteria > Bacteroidota > Bacteroidia > Cytophagales > Cyclobacteriaceae > ELB16-189. The sequence goes on from JABFSO010000062.1 coordinate 709, forward strand.
ATCATGACACACCATCACGAAATCGACAACGAGTCGTTACGCATCGCTAAAATACTTTCGATCTAAATCACAACGCATGACAGAGCTTACTATTGGCATTGATATTGGCGGAACCAACACCAAGTATGGCATTGTAGACCGCAGTGGTCGTGTACATCTTCAGGGAAATATTCCCACTACTCAATTTGAAGAGTTTCAGGATTACTTTGATGCGATGGCGTCTGTATTGCGAGAAGGAATAAAACAATTACCGGCCAATTCAGAGATTGTGGGAATTGGTATTGGCGCTGCGAACGGCAATTACTACACCGGCAACATTGAGCGTGCTACCAATTTGAAATGGAAAGGTGTATTGCCATTGGCGAATATGTTTACCAGCGAATTTGGAGTGCCATGCATTCTTACCAACGATGCCAACGCGGCTGCAGTCGGGGAAATGATCTATGGCAATGCAAAGAACATGAAGGACTTTGTGGTGATCACACTCGGAACCGGATTAGGCAGTGGCTTTGTATGTGGAGGCGTTTTGTTGAACGGTCATCATGGAATAGCCGGAGAAGTTGGACACACTTCCGTGAATCCAGCGGGTCGCTATTGCAATTGCGGTAAGCGCGGCTGCTTGGAGACGTATGTATCTGCTACCGGAATCAAGAGAACCGTTTATAAACTATTGGCCGATCACTTAGAGCCCAGCGAATTGCGCGGTATCAGCTTCGATCACCTCAATACCAAAATGATTACCGAAGCCGCTTTACGCGGAGATATCGTTGCGCAAGAGGCATTTGAATACACCGGACGTATTTTAGGAATGAAACTCGCTGAAACGGTAGTTCATACCGATCCGGAGGCGATCTTTTTGTTTGGTGGCTTAGCGCAGGCCGGTGATTTGATTTTCAAACCGACTATCCGTCATATGGAAGCCAACCTGATGCCATTGTTTAGAGGAAAGATTAAGGTATTGCCATCGGCCATGCAAAATCAGGCTGCGCCTATCTTAGGTGCCAGCAGTTTGGTGTGGGATTTTTTGGACAAGAAGAAGAGCGTGTTGGCGTAGCCAAACTATTTCGCGTTATTTCTTTATTGCCTATCTTTGCTGATTATTGACCAACCGATATATCGAGGCGTATGAAGAACTTTGTTTCCAACTCAACTGAATCTACCCGAATGTTTAAAAGCGGCTTTTTAGAAAGCCTCTCGAAAGTGCATTACACCGTTCCGTTGATTGTCTTCATTCCAACCATCCTGTTCTTTGGATGGAAAGGTTTTCAAACACCAGGCATCACCGGATTGGGATTTACATTGAGTATCATTGGCGGTTTGCTGGTTTGGACACTCACAGAATACATGCTTCATCGCTTTGTTTTTCACTTTGTGCCTTCGTCCAAATGGGGACAAAGAATTCACTTTATTTTTCATGGCGTGCATCATGATTATCCCAATGATGCCATGCGCTTGGTGATGCCACCATCCGCCAGCATTCCATTGGCTACGCTCTTTTACTTATTGTTTTATGTAACCGTTCCTGCACTTTATTTGAATAGCTTCTTCGCGGCTTTCCTTACTGGATATTTGTGCTACGACATGTTCCACTATGCATTCCACCACGGCAACTTCAACAATCCACTCTTAAAGAAGTTGAAGCAACACCACATGATGCACCATTATACTGATGCCGATAAAGTATACGGTGTTACATCTATTCTGTGGGATATTGTGTTCAGATCAGAATTGAAAAGAAAGGCCGAGTAACCACTCGCAATTTATTTCACCCTTTAAAATAAGCTTATTCGCAAAGCTTTGATTTTATAGTTACTTCGTAAGTTGTAAGTAACCTAAATCATTGCTCTATGCGATCCATTCTCTCAATCTTGCTGTTGCTGGTAAGCGTTTGTGCATTCGCACAAAACAAATCACTCATTGGTTTTTCTCCGGCTGCAGCCGAAGCGCACGCGCAGGCAGAAACTAAGTTCGACAGCTACCTGAAAGCCAAAAACATAGACGATTGGATCAAGCGCCTGTCCGCACGTCCACATCATGTCGGCTCGCCTTACGGGAAAGACAACGCAGAGTTTATGGTCAGCTTGTTTCGCAGCTGGGGCTACGAAGCGGAGATCGAAACCTACTATGTGCTATTTCCTTCGCCCAAAGTGCGCGTGTTGGAGATGGTCTCTCCTACTACCTTCAAAGCGAAACTGGAAGAACCTGCATTGAAAGAAGATGCTACCTCCGGACAAAAATCGGAGCAACTACCTGTCTATAACTGCTGGTCGCCTGATGGCGAAGTAACAGCCGAGTTGGTGTACGTTAACTATGGCGTGCCTGATGACTACGAACAACTGGAGCGCATGGGCATAGACGTGAAAGGTAAAATTGTGATTGCGAAATACGGTGGCTCGTGGCGTGGTATCAAACCAAAGGTGGCACAAGAGCACGGAGCGATTGGTTGCATCATCTATTCCGACCCGGCCGGTGATGGCTACGCACAAGGCGATGTATACCTGAAAGGAGCTTATAAAAATCAATACGGTGCGCAACGCGGATCGGTGTTGGATATGCCCATTTATCCGGGTGACCCGCTCACTCCAAATTACGGCTCTACCAAAGAAGCTAAACGCATCGATCGCAGCGAAGCGAAAAATCTGTTGAAGATTCCTGTGATCCCTATTTCGTATGGCGATGCGCAGCCATTGCTGCAAGCGTTAGGCGGACCGGTAGCGCCCGAGAAATGGCGCGGTGCTTTGCCTATAACGTATCACATCGGGCCCGGCCCTTCGAAAGTGCATTTGAAGTTGGCGTTCAACTGGGATACGAAGCCCGCTTATAATGTGATTGCTAAACTGCGTGGCACTGAGTTGCAGGATGAATGGGTGATTCGTGGCAACCACCACGATGCGTGGGTCAATGGTGCCAACGATCCGGTGAGCGGTATGGCGGCTTTGATGGAAGAAGCGCGCGCGGTGGGCGAATTGGTGAAGAGCGGCTGGAAGCCCAAGCGCACGATCATCTACTGCGCGTGGGATGCGGAAGAGCCTTCGCTGATGGGATCGACTGAATGGGTAGAAGATCATTGGGATGAACTGGTCGATAAGACCGTGGCATATATCAACTCCGATTCAAATGGTCGCGGTTTTCTATTTGCCGAAGGATCGCATACGCTCGAACCATTGATGAGTGGCATCAGTAAAGATGTGATCGACCCGCAAACAGGAATCAGTTTGTTTGAGCGCAGAAAATCGCTGGATGCTTCGAACGCATCGAGTGTAAAAGCGAAGAAAGAAATACTTGCGCGCAAGTCGTTGAGCATTGGCGCACTTGGTGCGGGCTCGGACTACTCTCCTTTCATTCAACACTTGGGAATTGCATCGCTCAATTTAGGTTTTGGTGGTGAGAATGGTGGTGGCGAATATCATTCCGTCTACGATTCATACGATCACTACAAGCGTTTCAAAGATCCCACTTTCGAATATGGCGTGGCGCTGGCGAAAACTGCAGGACGCGCTACTTTGCGCATCGCCAATGCAGAGGTATTGCCTTTTGACTTTGCGGCCTTTCATAAAACCGTGAACACGTATGTTACTGAAGTGACCACGCTGCTCGAAAACCTCCGCGAAAGCACGGAGATCGAAAACCAAATGATCTGCGAAAAGCGCTATGTATTGGCGCAAGATCCTACTGAGAAATACGTGCCGCCAGTGGCTAAAGAATCTGTGCCTTATCTGAATTTCTCCAGCTTACAGAATGCGATACTTCAATTAGAGAAAAGCACCGCCAAATATGCGGAGTTAGCCGCTGCGAATCCGAATCCGCTTACGAACCGCAATCAACTGAACGAACTGCTGTATAAATCCGAGCGCAAACTATTGGTAGATGCGGGACTGCCTCGCAGAGCTTGGTACAAGCATACCATCTACGCGCCTGGTTTTTATACCGGCTATGGGGTGAAGACATTGCCCGGTGTGCGCGAAGCGATCGAGCAGCGCAGTTGGAAGGAAGCACAGGAGCAAATTGAAATTGCCGCGAAGGCGCTCGAAAATTTTAACCTGCAAGTAGAAGCTGCCTCAAAGATTTTGATGCAGCGATAGAAAAATAGCCCTCAACAAAAGAGCCGCACTCAATTGAATGCGGATCTTTTTATTTAATGTTGACTGTGATTAGTCTTTTTTATCGTGTTCGTGCTTTTCACCACCACCATGCCATGCTTCCATGATCGCGTGGAAGCTATCGTGAAGGGCGTTGAGGGATGAACCGAGGGCTGCATCATCGGCACCGGTTTTAATCATATCCGCCAAAGCGCGGGTATCGGCTTTCAACTTTTGTAAGCTTTCTTTTACTTCGTCATTGTTCACTTTTTCAGGAAGGGCTGCGCTGGCCCACTTGTCGGCTTCGGTAGCCATTTCTTCCGCCAGTTGTTTTACCGGAGCGAGGTTAGCCGAATCTTTGTACGGGTGAAATGCTTCTGCCATGATCATGTGGAAGGAATCCATTTCTTTCCAGTCGTTTGTTTCTTCTTTCGGAGCTTCGGCTGTTTGTTGTTTGGTAGAACAGGCTACGGCTACAAGAAAACTAAGTGCAATCAGGAGTCTATTTGTCTTCATAAAAATAATTTTGGCAAAGATACGGGATCGCGGGGAATGGGCAATTTTGATCACTTCTTCTTATTGTATTTTCTGCGCATCGCCAGGGCGTGGACGAGTTTCTTCAGCACTTCTAAATAGAGCGTGACATACAAGATGATCGTCATCAGCCAGATAATGGCGATGTTGAAATACAAGGTATCAAACTTACGCCCCATAAAGTGTTTCTGTGGCACGTAGAAATTCTCGCGGAAATCAAAA
>JABFSO010000142.1 GCA_013140555.1 Cyclobacteriaceae bacterium
CTCTTCCGGACATCTAAAGTAATCTCCTTCTGGTGGATTGCCTATTTTATTAGTCATTTTTTGGCTCCACCAAATTGGGCTATTTTTCAAAACCCCTACTTTTTCTCTTCCTTTTTAGGCAAAGCGGCATCTACGGTTAAGCCCAAAGCCGCTTTGATCTTCTCAATTTCTGATTTCAAAGAAGCCAATTCGCCTTCGCTGGTAGCCACTTTGTTAAGGCTGGCCTCGAGCAAAGCAATTTTTTTCTTGTTCTCAGCATCCTGTGATTGCAAGGAGTCGATTACCTTTTGTTGGGACTCTAGTTTTTTATTTAATTCCTGAATAGCGCTAACACCAAGCGTATAAATACGGTCGTAGTCAACCGTGTGCATATCGCTTATCTCTTTACCATAAATAAACAACATGCTCGCTTTGATGAATTCATTTTTTACAATAAAGCTTGTAAGCGTAGGAATTTCGGTAACTATTTCTTTGAATTCGACAGAGCCATCCAAGAGCCGAACTCTATCACCTACTTTCAAATCGTGTGCTTTTGACAACTCAATTCTCAAACCCAGATCGGATTTGCTGATACTTTTTGATTGGGAGTAGATAGAGGGGACAAACTCACTTTGGGGCAAAATATTTACCGCGTCTGGAAGTATCTCCTTTACTTCCTGAGCTATGAAGCCCTTTTGAGCAGTTGAACCCTTAGCAATCTTATCAATGTGACTATAGTCTGTCACCTTTAAGCGCATCAACAGTTTTAGATCTTCTGCTGAATTTGAAACAGACAATTTTTCTTTAATCCTTGCATCTGAAAATGACCAGAACCACCCGGCTAAAACTGCACCGCTAGAATAAATTCCGACTGCTAGATCGCTTGCTGAGGATTGGAATCCGGTGGGGTTGGAATAGACCCCATGTGTGGATGCAGAATTATAAAGTGCAGTTTGATTAACTTGAAGTGGATAGATTGGGCTAGTTGTACCTATACCCACATTGCCTCCGCTGGGATTTAGGGCTAGGTTATTAAACGCAACACTTGGGTTAATCGCCTGTATCGTAGAAAAGCCTGCGCCAACATTCATTTGAAGCTGCTGGTTACCGTTTCCAGGAACACCTGCAATGATGCCAGTTCGTCCGAAGATTTGCCCCGCCACATCAAGAGCTGACTGTGGAGTAGATGTTCCAATACCCACATTCACGGCATCTACACCGGTGCCACCTAATACTAATGAGTTGCTTGCTCCTACTTTAGCATTATAGCCAATGGCTGTTGCATTTGTAAGTCCTCCCGCAGAAACATCTGCCCCATAACCAATGACGGTATTACCACTTCCGGTAGTATTGGTTTGAAGCGCTGTTGTACCCACAGCCGTGTTGTTACTACCACTGGTGTTGGCTGTCAAGGCTTGAATTCCTAACGCAGTATTGAGACCTCCATTAATGTTAGAGAAAAGAGAGGTGTGTCCAATGGCGGTATTCGCTAGACCAGTTGTATTGTTCCCTAAACTACCGTAACCAAAAGCGGTATTTTGAAAACCAGTGGTATTAACTTGCAGAGCAAGAGAACCGACTCCAGTGTTGGTATCCCCTGTGGAATTACTTGCCAATGACCGAAACCCAAAGGCTGTATTATTGGCTGCCGTTGTATTTCCTTCCAAGGCACTTGTGCCAAAAGCTGTATTCCCTGCTCCCGATGTATTGGTGAGCAAAGCATTTGTTCCAAAAGCGGCATTGCCAGATGCGGTATTTGATTCGCCCGCGCGGTAGCCAAAAAAGGCAGAACTCGTAAGCGGATCAATCAATCCCGAATTAAGATTATTAGTTTTAAACAGAAGCGCTACGTTATCTGTGGTCCCGATAAAATTAGTAGCAGGGTTGGTTCCGGCATTTCCGGTAAGTCCCCATCCGCTACCACCTCCAACAGGACCCCAAGACCCTCCATTATAATAGTTAAATGCACTGGTTGACGTGTTGTAAATCATCAAACCCAAATCAGGGGTGGGAATTGCGTCTCGTTGCGCTGTAGTTAACCGAGGAATCAGCAACCCTTTGCTAGTCGATTGAATATCTAATGCGGCAGTTGTAGCTGCGCTTGTAGCACCTATGCTAACATTTCCATTCTGAGTAATTCGCATGGCTTGGGTTCCGTTTGTGAATAGTCTAAATCCTGCGTAGGAAGAAAACCATGCGCTAGCTAAGGTTGGCGTTTCGCTATCCTGATACCAACCCATGCTATATTGAGGAACATTTTTTGACTGAAAGGAAAATACATCGGTTGGATTATAAGCCAATAGAGATTGCTCACCATCCAGTTGAATGTTTCCAGCACCCACATGAAGTTTTGACAAAGGTGCCGGTGTACCAATACCCACACTTCCCGCTGTAGTTAGAGAGGGCCCTGTGCCATTATTAAAAATCTTAACGACCGGATTCGGATTACCTCCATTGAAATTCATGAAAGTGGCTGCGCTACCGGTGATTCCATTGTTGCCACCATAAACACCAGAACCCTGGCCATCGGCCTGGCCATAAACGCCATGGGCATTAATTCCGCTGGCTAGGTTATTGTTCACGAAAAAGCCCGCTACATCGCCATCACCGGTACGAATACCGGCTACCGCATACTCGCCTGGCAGAACGCTATTCGTGGTTACACTAATGCCTGTTTTATTCACGGCTACTACATCTAAAGCAGAAGTGGGTGTGGTTGTACCAATGCCCACATTTACAGCATCTCCTCCGGTGCCACCTAAAACCATCGAGTTGCTTGCTCCCACAATCGCATTTCTACCAATGGCAATTGAGTTGATAAGGCCCGGAGAACTTACGTCTGCAAAATTACCGATAGCTATGTTGCCAGTACCTGATGAGTTGGTTTGAAGGGCACCTGTACCCAACGCTACGTTACCACTACCTGAAATGTTGGCAGAAAATGCATTGGTACCGATGGCTACGTTTTGCGTACCGGTTGTGGATTGTCCTGCGATATATCCGAAGAATGCATTTGAATTCAGCGGATCGATCAAACCCGAAGTGATATTATTTGTCTTGAATCGAAGAGCAACATTGTCGGTGGTTCCAATGAAATTCGTAGTTGAATTCGTGCCCGCATTTCCGGTTGAACTCCAACCACTACCTCCACTCGAAATATTAATACCATTCCAAAATAAGTTACCACTAACGTTGTAAAGCCTGTTGGTAGTGGTGCCTGGAGCTGTAATTGGATTCAAATACGTGGCACCATTCACTTGGAATGTCTCGATCGGGTTATCTACCTGAATACCTACACCCGTTGGCCTTACATTGAAGGTCATGTCAGGAGATGATGCTACGCCAGCCGCGGCTCCGGCAGGGAACGTATAGATGCCTGCTTTTCCATCACCTAATAAAATAGCACTATTTGCGTTTCCGCTTCGATTGATCAGATTTGTTCCGTCATAATAAATTCCATGCGAAATGATATCATCACTTCCCACTACCATTAACCCTAAGTTATCTCCTATCTGGAGTGGAGTAAGTGGCGGGTTGGAAGTAGATATCCCTACATTACCTGTTTGCGAAATCGTCATCCGCTTCGAGGCGTTTGTATAAAAATCAAGTGATTTTAAACCCGGTGTACGGTTTGAGCCAATACCCTCGCCTGATGCTACCCCAAATTGTAAAACTTGTGATTGTACGAAAACACCCCCGTTGGTATTTCCGTGATCAACAATCACACCTCCGTTTACATCCAATGCTTGGGATGGGCCAGTGGTGCCGATACCTACATTGCCGGTAGCTCCATCCACAAATAAGCGTTCTGTGCCGGCTCCCCCCGGACGAACACTAAAATCTCCTGCTCCATAAAGAATGAAGTTAGAGCCTGCTCTGTTAATCTGGGTTTCACCCGTCAGCGCACCGCCTAATGTAAAGTCATTTCCTGTTTTAGTAATACCATTGCTGGCGGTAGTGGTTGAACCTGGCGACCATGTGGGAGGCAGACCCGGGCCGGCAGAGGTAAGAACTTCACCAGCAGTTCCGTAAGTACCAGGTGTTGCTCCTACTGATAAGCCGTTAGTGATATGAACGTTTCCGTTACTAAAGTATGCGGCCCAATTGGTAGATGCACCAGATGCAGTTGCAAATAGACCATAGTTGGTGTTACCAACAGCAGTAGCCTCTGCAAAAACACCATACGCAGTAGGTGTGCTACCATTTGCATTTCCGTATACACCATATGAGTTGACCGCTGCTGAATAGCCTATGCCATATACACCCCAAGTAGTGGGGCCTCCAAAAGCTTCTCCAACTACACCTTGCGCGCCTGCGCCACCTTGTGAACTTCCATACACGCCCACATTCGCTCCCAAGGAAGATGCATTTATTGCGTTACCTTGTAGTGCGTATGAATTTTGTCCGGCACCCGATGCTGGTATAGCAGTTGCTACTACAGCATTCGAACCTGCTGTTTGGTTGATTCGTAAGCGCTCAACACCATTTGTTTTAAAAATCAAATCTTGCGCATCCGAAGTTCCAATAAATTGAGTAGCCGGATTCGTTGCCGCATTTCCGGTTAAGCCCCAGCCGCTAGATGCATTTTGCCAAGTGGCCAAACCAGTTGCATCGGAGGTAAGCACTTTGCCTAAGCCTTCTGTTCCATCGGTTATTTTAATGTTTCCAGCTATATCTAATTTGGCAGCAGGTGTTTGAGTGCCAATACCAATATTACCTCCGGTTTTGATAGTCATCCAATAATTAGATGCATTCATGTCCGTAAAGTGTAAATCAGCTTGTGATCCCGATGATGTGTTCAGGCCGGACTGGATAAAATTGGAGCCGAAGTTTACAAACCGCATAGCTGCGGATGAACTCCTGATATAAGCTGTCACTTGACTACTACTATTGGTAACATCCAGCGCAGATCCTGCAATTGGAGTGATCGTGCCAATTGCAAATGAACCACTTGAAGTCAATCTCGCATACTCCGTGCTATTCGTTTTGAAAACTAAATCTTGCGCATCGGTTGTTCCAATAAAATTTGTGCCAGGAGTTGTCCCGCTATTTCCACTTAAGCTCCAACCGCTGCCAGTTGCCCATGTTAAATTACCTGCTCCGTCATTCGTTAATACCGAATTGGCGGTTCCCTGCGTAGCTGGGAAAGAAGTTGTAATGTTATTGATCTTGGTGATGTTACCGGTAGCGTCTACCACAAACTGACCGGCAGAACCCGTAGTTAATGTGCTGGTGGTTGATACCGCTTGCGCGCCAAAGGCAGGATTGATCTTCGCGCCATTGATATTTGCCGTGCCATTAATGTCGGCATCGACAATAGTTCCATCCGTAATTTCGGATGAAGTAACTGCTGAAAGGGTTGACAGTGTTCCTAAGCCCAAAGCAGTTCTGGCCGCTGGTGATGTCGTAGCTCCGGTACCACCATTCGCGATCGCCAATGTGCCGGATGAAATATTGGTTGCGTTTAAATTGGTCAACGCAGAACCGTTCCCATTCGGTGCCAAATAATCGGTGCCCGCGGTTGCTGCACTAATTGTTGTTCCATCTGATTTTACTAAG
>JABFSO010000229.1 GCA_013140555.1 Cyclobacteriaceae bacterium
GACTTAGAATTGAACCAGGTATCACCAAAAAACAACTGGCCATCCACGTAAGTGTAAATAGCCCAATCACCAGTTTATCAGAAAACTTGTAATACTTGCCTACCGACAAGTGCCTTCTTTTTTGATGATAAAACTCCTTCCAGGTTGTTTTAGGTTTCGAAAATGTAAGCGCTGGCTGGCCAATCGAAACCCGTGTGTTTTTGCTGGTAGCATGCTGATTCACAAACAGATCGTCATCGCCACCGGTTATACCCAAATGTGCGTTGAAGCCTTTGTTCTCCAGAAAAAGCGACTTGTGATACAACAGATTGCGCCCCACACCCATATACGGTTTCCCCAAAAGGGCAAAGCCAATCATTTGTATTCCCGTAAGGAATGACTCAAATCGGACGAAGGCATTTAAAAACCCTGCCGACTTCTGATACGGAGAAAAACCCAATACCAACTTGGTTGAATCTTGAATAGATCCCGTCATTTGTTGAATCCACTCTGTGCTAGCAGGCCGGCAATCGGCATCGGTAAGAAGTACCCAATCGTATTTAGCTGCTTTGATACCGAGAGTGAGCCCAAACTTTTTTCCGTTCACGTGCTCCGGCTTGTTCACCACACGCACCATCTTGAGCAATGGGTAATCTTTGGTTGCTTGCAGCAGATAATCATACGTGCCATCGTTGCAGCGATCTTCTACCACAATTAGCTCAAACTGTGGATAGTTTTGTTGCAACAGTAAGGGCACCAACTCACGCAAATTATCCTCCTCATCGTGGGCACACACAATTACCGAAACAGGTTGCACATTGCTCGCTTTTGTTATTTTCTGCTTGCCAAAAGCAATTAGAAACAAAATCAAATAAATCAACTGAATGGCCAGAACGGAAATGCAAATAATCGAGAGTACGGACAAGGCGAAGTGTTAAAGTGTAAAAAACGGACAAAGATAAGTACGATTTACTAAGTATAAGATAGAATTTTCAGGTTTCAACAGAGGCTGATTGGCCCTGATTCGAGCGATGTCACTACATTTGCGGCAATGAAGTTTAGGCTTACGCATAAAGATCCACAATCGAAAGCACGCAGTGGCGTGGTCATCACCGATCACGGAGAAATTCCAACACCCATTTTTATGCCGGTGGGCACAGCCGGTTCAGTAAAGGCCGTGCATCAACGGGAACTGAAAGAAGATATTGACGCGAAGATCATCTTAGGCAATACGTATCATCTGTATCTGCGTCCGGGCTTATCATTATTGGAAACAGCCGGAGGTTTGCATCGCTTCAATGGATGGGATCGCCCGATCCTTACCGACAGTGGCGGCTATCAGGTGTATTCGCTTGGCGCGAACAGAAAGATCACGGAAGAAGGCGTGATTTTCAAATCACACATTGATGGATCAAAACACACATTTACTCCCGAAGGCGTGATGGATATTCAGCGCACGATTGGTGCCGATATCATTATGGCTTTTGATGAATGTACGCCCTACCCTTGCGAATACGACTACGCTAAAAAATCGATGGGGCTCACTCACCGTTGGTTGACGCGATGCATCAATCGGGTGAACACCACCGAGCCCAAATATGGGTACCAGCAAACCCTTTTTCCTATTGTGCAAGGAAGTGTTTATACCGACTTACGAAAACAATCGGCTGAGTTTGTGGCCAATCAACAACAAGATGGCAATGCCATTGGAGGACTTTCGGTTGGCGAGCCACATGAAATGATGTATGAAATGACGGATTTGGTTTGCGGTATTCTGCCTGCCGACCGACCTCGCTACCTGATGGGCGTGGGTACTCCCGAAAATATTTTAGAATGTATCGCATTGGGCATCGATATGTTTGATTGCGTCATGCCCACCCGCAATGCTCGGAATGGCATGCTTTTCACCACACAGGGTATCATCAATATCCGAAACGAAAAGTGGAAAGACGACCTCAGCCCGATTGATGCAGAACTGGGCGGCCATGTAAGTACTTTCTATTCCAAAGCCTATTTGAGGCATTTAATTATCGCCAAAGAAATTTTAGGCGCGCAAATTGCTTCTATACACAACCTGACCTTCTATTTATGGCTGGTGCGGCAAGCGCGCCAGAAAATTCAGGAGGGCACTTTTGCCGAATGGAAAAACAAAATGGTAAAAACGGTTTCGGCACGGCTTTAAATTGACAGAAAGATTTTGGAATGAAACTGCTCGACAAATACATCTTTAAGAAAATCCTCTCCACCTTCGTTTTTGTGGTGTTGATTTTAGAGGCGATCATCTGCATCATCGACCTCACCGAAAAGATGGACAAATTCGTGCAGTTCAAAATAAGCAAAATGGCAATTCTGGCTTATTACTTGGACTTCATTCCGTGGATAGCCGGATTTCTTTCACCCATCACTATTTTCATTGCGATTATCTACGTCACCTCGCGTATGGCAGCGCATACAGAAATTGTGGCCATCCTAGGTAGTGGCATCAGCTTTCGCAGATTTTTGTATCCCTATTTTTTGGCTGCAACGGTAGTTGCCGTCATGAGTTTTGTGCTGAATGGTTGGGTGATTCCAAAATCAAACAACGATCGGCTTTTGTTTGAAATGCAGTACTTTCAAAACAAGTATTACTTCGAAGAACGCAACGTGCACATGCAAGTGGCGCCTAATGTCTACCTCTTCATTCAGAATTATAATAATCAAGGCAACACGGGTTATCAGTTTTCGCTTGAGCGGTTTGACAAAGATCGATTGATTGAAAAACTATCTGCCGATAACATTGTGTGGGACACAGTAAAATTAAAGTGGACACTTCGGATGTGGAAGCGCAAAAAAGTGGACAGCATCTTTCAGGTTCAGAAAACAAATGAAATTCCGCTCGTTGAAAAAGGAGATGCACTCGATACCACGCTGGCCATTACGCCCAAAGATTTTGAAAATAACAAAAAAATGTACGGTGGAATGACGATTCCCGAACTAACTGAAAAAATTGAAACGCTGAAGTTTCGTGGTTCTACCGGAGTGGAGGCTTACGAAACTGAAAGACATATTCGCTATTCATCGCCTTTCTATATTTATGTGCTCGTGTTTATGGGTGCCATCGTGTCAGCTCGCAAGAGCCGTGGAGGCACGGGTTTTCAAATTGCACTTGGATTTTTGATGGCTTTCGTATTCATCTTGTTCTTTACAATCGCCAGCACATTTGCTCAAACAGGTGCGCTTTCGCCCTGGCTGGCCGCCTGGCTACCCAACATGGTGTTTGGGTTTATTACTTTGCTCATGTATAAATACGTGCCCCGTTGATCGCCACCACGAAAGATTATTTCAAACTTCACTTCATTGTGCTCCTATTTGGATTTACCGCCATTTTAGGAAAGCTCGTTTCCATTCCGGCTGTAGAAATGGTTTTCTACCGCACGTTGCTGGCTGCCGCAGGAATGACAGTTTTGTTACTGGTTGTAAAAGGTTCGTTTCGCGTATCTCAATCGGATTTTATCAAGATTTTCTTAACAGGTGGTATCGTTGCTATTCATTGGATTACCTTTTTTGTTTCCGGAAGAATTTCAAATCCTTCTACCAGTTTGGTTGGGTTTGCTACGTGTTCGTTTTGGGCAGCGCTGATTGAACCCATTGCCAAACGCAAAAAAATTCAGGCACTCGAAGTAGGTTTGGGAATTGTGGTGCTCGTTGGCTTAATCCTCATTTTTTCATTCAACTTCGATTATGCTTTTGGTTTATTCTTAGGAATTATTTCCGGATTGACCGCTGCCATTTTTAGTGTGATCAATTCAAAAATTGCAGCGCGGGTTAGTGCTTACACCATCACTTTGTATGAAATGCTAGGAGCTTGCGCAACGGTCATTTTGTTCTTCCCAATTTATAAAATGTATGTAGCTGAAGATCATGAGTTACATCTACTGCCTGCAACTATGGATTGGGTTTACATTGGCACGATGGCCATTGCTTGCTCGGTATACGCCTATTCTGTTATGATCAATCTGAGCAAAAAACTCTCGGTGTTTTTTATTCAGTTGGCACTGAACCTTGAGCCTGTTTACGGAATTCTCATTGCGCTCTTCGTATTCGGGCAGCAAGAGGTAATGGGCTGGAATTTTTATGTAGGCACGTTGATCATTCTCAGTGCTGTAGCCATCTTCCCGCTTATTAAAAGCGGAGAGAGTTTCCGACCAAAATAACAAAGTCTTCGCGCTGAAATTAACTAGGCTTTAATTCAAAAAGTCTATGACAACTCTCTTTAATGCATTTCCATAGAAATACGCAACCAGTGATATCGAAATGATCATAAAGATGCCAACAAACAATTGAATAGATCGATCACGTCTCCGATCTTTTTCTAATTTCTCAAGTAGTTCTTTGCGATATGCGTCTGAGTAAACTTTATCTTTTAAGAAAATCTGATCATTCTCTTGAGCGCTATCTCCTTTTTCAAAAGGGCTTTTCTTATTCTTCTTTAAGTTGTCACGATTAAGCTTATTCGTTTCACTCATTTGCCTGAGAAATCCACCTCCAAGCATATTCCTAAGGAGCTAATCGTAATACAATTCCATCAATCTCTTCGGTAATCCGAATCTGGCAGCCCAGTCGGCTATTGTCTTTCACATGAAAAGCCTGATCTAACATCGCGAGTTCTGCATCGCTTTGTTCGGGCAATGTCGTATCCGATTCCAAATATACCTGGCACGATGCGCATAGCGCCATACCACCGCAGGTTCCTTCCACCGGCAATTCGTACGACTTACAAATCTCCATGATGTTCATGTTCATGTCCGTAGGCGCATCCAGCTCATGCTTGTTGCCCTCGCGGTCGATGATATGTACTTTGATCATGTTTTCCATAGCGCGACTTTAAAAACCGGTTACACCATTAACCGTAGTATACTTCAATACATTTTTCTTGTTGGGATGAATTCGCGCGAAAGCGCTTTGCACGGCCAGTGTTCCTTCGTGAAATCCACACAAAATCAATTTCAATTTTCCGGGATAAGTGTTGATGTCACCGATGGCATACACACCTTTTCGATTCGTAGAATAATCAAACGTATCCACCTTCACTGCATTCTTCTCAATTTCTAAACCCCAGTTGGCAATCGGCCCGAGGCTGGGTGTTAATCCAAACAGCGGCACGAAATGATCCGTAGGCTTTTCGATATTTCCCATGGTAGCATGATTGATCGTCACCGCTTCCACTTTTCCGTTACCGGAGATGCCTGTTACTTCGGCATCGGTAATCAAATTGATTTTTCCGGCCGCTGCCATATCCATCACTTTCTGCACCGAATCCAAATGTCCGCGGAAAGAAGTTCTGCGATGTACCAATGTTAATTCGCTGGCAATATTTTTTTCAACTAAGTAGATCGACCAATCCAGCGCAGAATCGCCTCCACCGGAAACCACCACTCTTTTTCCTTTATAAAATTCAGGATCACGAATGATGTACTCAACGCCCTTGTCTTCAAATTTTTCTAATTCAGGAATGGGTGGCTTACGCGGCTCAAACACACCCAATCCTCCGGCAATCATCACAATGGGAGCCTTGTG
>JABFSO010000399.1 GCA_013140555.1 Cyclobacteriaceae bacterium
CTATACGATACTGCCGAAGCCATTCGCTTCGAAATGTTGAGTAGTTCTTCGTACGAGCCATTGGCTCAGGTAGCACGTAAATTCAGAGGAGAATTGCGCTATCAGACCTTGCATGCCAAAACATGGATTACACAGTTGGGCACCGCCACCGATGAAAGTAAAAGCCGTCTTCAAAAATCATTGAATGAAGCCATGCCATTTGCACTTGGTCTGTTTGAAAATTCTCCTTACGAAAAGGAATTGATCGAACTGGGGGTTTTTGTGGGGGTAGAAGAATTGAAAAAACGGTGGTTGCTTAAAATTGAAGAGACACTTTCCAAAACGGATCTCATTCTTCCGGATTGGAAAATTTTAAAACCAAATGAAGGCGGTCGAGTCGGAAATCACAGCGAACACCTGCAGCCATTATTAGATGAAATGAGTGAAGTCTTCCGATTAGAGCCGGGAGCCGAGTGGTAGATAATCTCAATTATAAAGATCAACCAGATGAACAAAATAGCCAATGAATTAGAAGAAATCGTCAACACGTTTTCTAAACGAATATCTTTAATTGGTGAAGCGGATTTTTCTGCGAAGCCTCACTCATCCAAGTGGAGCAAAAAAGAAGTGCTCGGGCATTTGATTGACTCAGCCGAAAATAATCTGCGTAGATTCATTTGTTCACAATATGAAAGTCAACCTCCCAAAATCAGGTATGATCAAAACTTTTGGATAACAGCCAACAACTATCTATCAACTCCATCGAATGAAGTCATTGAAAATTGGAGGCTGATCAATCTGAAAATTTGCAGAGTGTTGACTCAGATGCCTCCACAAAATTATTCGAAGCTATGCGATACAGGCAAAGATGCGCCCAACCTTCATTCCATCGAATGGCTGGCCAATGATTATGTGAAACATCTTAAACATCACCTCAACCAGATTATTGCAGGTTCATTTGATATTGTCTATTCATGATTCCGGTATCTACTTCCATTACAGAAATTTACCAATGGCTCGAAGAGGTCAAAGACCCTGAAATACCGGTGCTTTCATTGGTGGATCTGGGTGTGATTACAGAAGTAGAGATGGATGGCCCGAAAGTGAAGATTGAATTGACACCCACTTTTGCCGGTTGCCCCGCCATGGAAGTGATGAAAAATGAGATCATCGACAAACTGAAAAGCAAAGGAGTTGCTCAAGTGGAAGTTGTGATCAGCTTTCGGGTGCCTTGGTCATCCGAATTTATTTCAGAAAAGGGAAAAAAAGCACTCAAGCAATACGGATTTGCTCCGCCTCCTTCCAATAAACTCTTTACGGATTTGGAAATTCTGGAAACAGCCATTTGCCCCCGCTGCGATGGAACCCATACAATCATGAAAAGTCCCTTCGGTCCCACCCTTTGCAGGTCAATTTATTATTGCAATGACTGTAAAGAGGCCTTTGAACAGTTCAAACCACTATAAAATGGTACATCCGTTTCGAAGGATCGATTAAAACCTTTATTCTTGCGCCTCGTATAGGTTTAGGCCATGGAAATTTCGATCAGAAACACATTTGTATTCACACTTTTGGCAGGGTCAACCCTGCTGCTTAGTTGCGGTCGCACTGCTACTTCGAGTGAAAAAACACACTTCACGCACGCTGACTCACTTACTGAAACTTTCCTTACTTTCCAGGATACACTTTTACATTCTTGGAATTTATTAGCGAAAGATGAACATGAAAAACTAGATGCGCTTGAAAAGGCGCTTCACGGTTTGATTCGACTATCAGCCGCGGAGCCTACACAAATTGCATCTCTTCACAACCGCCTCGATCAACTCAAGCAAATCCACATCACCCAAAAATCACTTTCCAATCCATATGTAGTAGAAGAATATGATTTTGCTTCTTCTTCTTTAATCAGTGAAGTGCTTTCGCTGATGGAAACCAACACGAAAATCCTTAGTGATCACGAACTGGTTGACTTGATGGATAAAATTAAATTAACGGATCAGCAAATTGAGATTTTCAGAATCAGTTACGATAGCATCGCCAGTGAATTCAATTCCTTTATTGAAAAGAATAAACCTTATCTCAAAGATGTTGATCACAACAATTTAGAGAAGCGCCCCATCTTTAACGTGGCCAACAAATAAAAAAGGAGAGTTGTTTCCAACCCTCCTCCTTTGACTCTCTCTTACTTATTTTGTTGTGGTATTACCTGCTTTATCGGTAACCTCAATAGAAGGTGTGCCTACTACATCCTTCAAATTGTAAACAACGCCATAGTTACCGTTGATGCTGATTCTCTTGTTAGAGACAATGTTTTTGTTACCATCATAAATCCTAACCGTAACATTATTTTCTCCTTGGTTAGAGATAGCGATCAAATACTTTCCTTCAGCATTCAACTTAGCAATATGCACCGCCTTAACAGTTGATGCTTCGCTGGTCGTAACAACTGCTTTGGTTTCTTCAGTTGCACCATATTCTACCGATTTCACTGAAGTGCCTTGGCTCGTGCTTACTTCTATTTTATAAGTACCCTTTTCCATACCAGTGAAATTAAGTGGGCGGATAAATCCTTTTTCAGTGAAAACTCTATCCATAAACACCACTTCACCCGCTTGGTTGTACACTTTCAACACAGCTTTTCCATTTGAAGTGCCTTGATAAATTACTTTTAAGATGCTCTTGGATTGTTGAGCGACCACTTCAAGTTGAGAATCATTTGATTTATTGGCAAACGTAAATACACTTACCAACATCAACATGCTTGCTACTACCATTGCTCTTGATTTCATAGTTTGTTTTTTTTGTTTTGTTATGATGCAAATGTACGTGGCGATTTTACGCAAGGCCGAAAGTTGTAAGTAAAGTTGATTTATTAACCAAAAAATCGTTTGCGTAAAACGCAACACACATTTTGAGCAAAAAAGTAGTCTAGTAGACGAGTTGAGTTATCTTTTTCCGCACAGAGCTGATAAAAAAAATCAGCACTCGATTGCAAAATGCATCCATTCGCGTGATTTTATTCAAGAAAAATCAATGCAATCGAAATCGAAGAATAAAAAAAATAAAGAGAAGGCTTGAAGAAAAAGATTAATTCAGATGAAAAACATCTTTTGATTTTTCTGCGTGCTGCAGTAACTCGAGTTGATAAGATAGCTGACTACTTAAATAGATCAAGCGCTTTGCCTCATCCAGCGATACCAATTTTAAACGACTCGCAAAATCCAAGTTTAAGTCATTCGCTACTTGCCACACATTCGGCAATGCAGTAGACTTCATGTTCATAAACTGCGCAAAGGCATTGTATTTTTCCAGCAGAGCGATTTGTGTTACTGGTTCAAACCGAACTTCCATCATCTGTACTTCACCACCTGGATATAACTTATCGCGAAAGGTTTTGGAAAGCGAGGACATTGTGAATAGATCGAGACATTTTACAATAATATCTGATTCTCCACCCGGATATCGCTTAATAACGCTTTCTAACTTCACCCAAGAACCAAACTTGGTTTCGTTCAGTGGATGATTGAAGTAAATTCCAAAGCCAATATCTTTTGTTTCGGCCTCCTGCAATAATTGTTTATAACGAGGTTCAAAAATATGCAATGGCACCAACTCTCCCGGCATAGGAAATATGGAAAGCGGGAACATCGGTATTTTTATCAATTCACTCATTCGAGATTTAAACAGATAAAAAGGATAATTGTTTCATCTATCTATATCCCATTAAAAACTGACCAAATAATGCGGATTTACATGAAATCGGCTTTTTAAAACCGATTCCCCCGGAAGAAAAGATAAATTAATAACAAATGAGTAGCCAGCCACTATTCCACCCAGTTGCTGAATCATATTCCCAGCCGCAGATGCCGTACCTCCAGTAGCCAGCAAATCATCATGCACGAGTACACGCATGCCCGGAGTAAGTGCATCGGTGTGCATTTCAATCGCAGCCTCAGCATATTCTAACTGATAGTGTTCTGTAATTTTTTTGTAAGGCAACTTACCTGCTTTGCGAATAGGAATGAAGGGCAATGAAAGTTCTTGTGCGATCAACGAACCAAAAATAAATCCCCTCGCTTCTACGGCAGCCACCGCATCAATAGATTGTTCTTTAAAATGAGTAGCTATGGCCTCTACTACTTTCTGGCGCGCGACCGGATGCGCCAGCAATGGTGTAATATCTTTGAACAAAATACCTGCACGCGGAAAATCGGGAACATCACGCAACAGTGGCTTTAACAATTCTTCCATCTACTTAGCTATTTTTATTTTGTACGAGATTGCCTTTCAGAAAAACACTTTCAATCCAATTGTATCCAAAACTGTAAGGGAGATACGCCAGCGAAGGAGCCGGTTTGGTAAGAATTAAATTGGCCAGCTTTCCTTTAGTGATGCTTCCATGTGTTTCTACTATCTCTAAACAGCTTGCTGTATTTATTGTTGCTGCATTGATTGCTTCTTCTGGTGTCATTTTCATTTTAATGCAGGCAAAGGAAAGCATCAACGGCATATTTCCACTTGGTGCACTTCCGGGATTATAATCGGAGGCGATAGCGATGGGTAAGCCTGCTTGGAGCATTTGCCGCGCTGGTGGAAATGGAAGTCCCAAGAAAAAAGCTGCACCTGGCAAGGCTGTTGGCATTACTCCACTATTCTTTAACAATTCAATTTCTTCTTCGCCTATGTTTTCCAAATGGTCAACACTCATTGCTTTTACCTTCACTCCTACTTGCACACCACCTGATCGATTCAGTTGATTGGCATGAATACGAGGCTTCATTCCCACTTTTTGTCCGGCTTCAATGACACGAATCGTTTCTTCAGGAGTAAAAAATCCATTCTCACAAAACACATCGATGTAATCCGCTAATTTTTCTGTGGCCACTGCCGGAATCATTTCTTCAATCACCAATTTCAGATAATCTGATTTTGAATATTCCCGCGGCACCGCATGTGCTCCCAGAAAAGTAGTCTTTACTACCATGCCTGTTTCTATACCAATGCGCTTAGCCACCCGAAGCATTTTTATTTCATCCTTTACGGTCAGGCCATAACCGCTTTTGATTTCGACTGCACAAGTGCCCGATTGAATGATTTCATACGCACGCGGCAACGAGCGATAAAACAATTCATCTTCTGAAATCGCTTGAAGTTTTTTTGCCGAATTCAAAATACCTCCACCACTGGCTGCAATCTCTTCGTAAGTAGCGCCCTTTATTTTGAGCACAAATTCTTCTTCACGGCTGGCAGCAAAAACAAGGTGTGTGTGACTGTCTACAAAACCGGGTAAAACAAACCGATCGGTTGCATCTACTATTTGTTTGGCTTGTTTGGGAGAATTTTGTTGTGGTCCGTAATCAGCAATTAAGCCATCCTTTACAGCTACAAATGCATTGGAGAGAATTGGCAACTGTGCCATCTCGGCTCCCGAAAGAAAAGAAGGGGTAGTATCTCTAACCTGAACAAGACCCTTGATGTTTTCGATAAGCAAGTCAAAGGCCATACCTGCAATTACTTTCCAAACGATTCAACTTTGTAGTCGAGGTTGGTGCCAAAAACGGGGAAAGAAATTTTGAACATCACATATAAGCCCTGGCCGGTAATACTTGGGCGCACACCAATTTCGCCACCATAGGCCCAACTGAGTGTGCGATTGAATTTACCATCAATACCGGCTCTGAAACCAAACGAAGTTGTTTTAATGGCACTGGTTGAGTACTCATCCACCAGCAACGTATTGGGGTCGCGATAGCCAACCGGATCAACAGAAAGCGCAGGTGCGAACATCACATCAAAGAAAACGGTCAGCATCCCATCATCAATTCCTTCTTCGTATTTGTCAAAACTAACAGCCACATTTCTAAACCATGAGAGTGAACCTCCCAAATAAACGTTGGTGGCATTTATATTACTGAAAACGCTAAAATCTTTAACCTTACCTGTATTTAAGTCGGTAAGCGTTAGTGGCAACCCATCGCCATTTGCTTTGGTAATATCGGCATTGGTAAGGTCTTGAGCTTTTAAAGCACGATTTAAATCGACTGCGCTGTTCCACATGATGCCGCCTAAGCGCACTCCATAGATTTTACGAACCTTACACGGCACTTCGGCATGTAGTGGCACGGTAGAGGCCCATCGGTTGCCCTTGAAGCTTTTTTTGTAGAGCACCATTTTGGTTTTACCACTTTCATCAAAATCTTTGATGTGGTAGGTGCCGCCTAATTCGAAATAAGTAAATGAGTTTGGTTTGGCAATTACATCACTGTTATCAAGTGCGGCCTGACGATTGAAGTCGAAAAATGAGCTGCTATAGGTTTTACGAAAATGTGCCTTGAAGTCCATTTTATCTTTCAAATAATAGCTCGCTTCTAGTCCGAAGCCCGCATTGACATTGGTGGCAAACAATTCGCCATACAATGGTTGAAAGCCGATAAACAATTTATTGACAGAATAGGGCTCATCATAAAGTTCTTCGTAGGTAACAGCCGGCTTATCTTTTTCTTGTGCAGCTACCGGAATTGAAGCCAAAAGCAGGCAAAAAATAAAGAACCTGTTTATTTTACCGATCATAGGGAGAATGATTAATCAAAAAAATAAAGACAATTGGGTTGTCATTATCTGGTTTATATAAGTAATCCAATCTAAAGGTAATTAAAAGGGCGTTGATGGCTACAAAAGTGTAAGTATTTCAGACAAATTGAGCAAAAAAGCTATTTAAACTCCACCAATTCGCCCAATTTGAAGGTCACGAAACTGAAGTTTCCATTGTCGCGGGTGGGCTGTAGCCCGAATCCTGAGGTAAGAAAACCGGGTATCATTGCCCCTTTTTGCAGATCTGCAGGAAAATTGGTGCCGTAGGTTCCCAACGCTTTGCCCAAATTCATCATCATTTCAAATCCTTTTCGTGCATTGTCGGATGGCAACACTCCGTGTCTTTTTAAATAGGCATCGCGAAAATAAATGGCTGGAGCGCTAATAGGAGAACAGAAATTGGGTGCCGCAAAAACCACTTTGGTCTTTTCCAGCTTGGAATAGTCGGCAGAGTTTTCTTCGAGCCAAGCTTCGGTGCCCACAACAAAAATTGAATCTCCGCGAGTTTCTACACTGTTAACCACTTTGGTGTAAATCACCGGATCATCCGATGCTACGAAAATACTGCCGAGGCTATCTTTTCTCAAAGTAAACTCGAGTGGGTTTTTCCATTCATCATATTTGGTGGCTTTGGCCAGTTTATCTAAGATGCGAAAGGAAGTTTCTAAACGAACCTCTTCTGCATACACCACTTTCAAGCCTAACTCTTTTGCTTTTTTGATATAGTTAAAAGCCATCACCGAATCTTTCGGACTCTCGCCATAATACACCAATGTCTTTTTATTGGATACATTTTTGGCGACTAGCTCTGCAGACTTACGTCCAATGGTTTCGTGGCTGGGTTGATAAAGAAATGAGTACGGATTGTCGGTTAGGAAATCGCTATTGCTTGAAACCGGGTTGGCGATGAGGTTGATTTGGTTTTCCCGGGCAAATTGCTGCACCGGTTTGGCATCTTCGGCAAACAGTGGGCCGATGATTAAGTCCACTGATTTGAGTTCATCTTGCCCTAAAAGTGATTTAGTGACTTCCGGATTTCGCTCGGTGTCATACGCGAGTACATCGATGTGAATCCCTAATTTCTCCAGCGAATCTACCGCCAGTTGCATACCCTGATAAATATCGAGGATGGGTTGATTTTTTTTTCTCTCGGGGCTTGGCTCTAAGGTGCTGGCGCGAAATGGCAACAGTGCTGCCACACGATAGCGTTCGCGGAAGATGGATTGACCGGAAGTGGTAGAAACAAAATCAGTTTCATTCCAATCGTACTTTTGCAGAATGGATTGAAACAAATTCAAATCGAGATTGCGATTAGGCGATTGGCCTATAGCAGTAACTAATGCACGATCTACTTCCTGATCGTTTGGATTTTCTTCGCGCAACATTTTGGCAATCTCGACATCTTTTATTTTTGAAAGGTGAACTCGCTTGAGGGAGTCGAGTTTTCCCTTCATGGATGGATCGGTAATTTCGTTGGCCAGCTTCATGGCGATGAAGTAGTCGCCACTTTCAAAATAAAGTTTAGATAACCACAAGGTTGCTTCATTCAGTTGCGGCCAAGTGGGATATGTTTTTCGAAGGTGGGTGAATTGATTTTTGGCTAAAGTTGAAAAGCCAAGTCGCTGTGCCGATAGTGCATAATAGAACGTAGCGTATTCGGCATAGGAATTATTTTTATCGTACACCATGAGGGGATTGAAGGCATCCATGGCGGCACTGTAGTTGGCCTGATTGAATAACTCTTTGGCTTTGCGGAATTGCTTTTTGAAATCTTGCGCTTGTACTGCGAAGGCAAAACACAAAATAAGTAATGTAGTTGTGAACTTGGTTGCGATAGCCCGATCGGCCAGAGAAGCGAAAAGCCTCTCGATAGCTATCGGGAGACTTGTAGCGAATAGTCCGGTGCGCAGCAGACCGCCCCCTATTTTCATTCGATACATCCAATTCATAAATACTTAATTTTTATTCCCACTCAATAGTTGCCGGTGGCTTCGAGCTGATGTCGTAGACCACTCGGTTGACGCCTTTTACTTTGTTGATGATGTCAGATGATACTTCGCTGAGGAACGCGTGGGGAAGGTGCGCCCAATCGGCTGTCATGCCATCGACACTGATCACGGCACGCAAGGCCGCGACTTGCTCGTAAGTGCGCTCATCGCCCATCACTCCTACCGAATAAACAGGCAGCAATACCGCACCGGCTTGCCATACTTGGTTATATAAATTGTGTTTTCTCAAAGCGCCAATAAAGATACTGTCTACCTCCTGCAAAATCCGTACCTTCTCTGCAGAGATTTCACCCAAGATGCGGATGCCTAGGCCGGGACCGGGGAAAGGGTGACGGCCCAAAATAGTAGGATCGATTTGCAAGGTTTTACCTACGAGGCGCACTTCGTCTTTGAAAAGCGTGTTGAGCGGCTCGACTACTTTCAATTTCATTTTTTCGGGAAGGCCGCCCACGTTGTGATGTGATTTGATGGTGGCGGAGGGTCCTTTAACCGAAACGGACTCGATGACATCGGGATAGATGGTGCCCTGGCCTAACCATTTTACATCGGCAATGGCGTGCGATTCTTCGTCAAACACTTCGATGAATGTTTTGCCGATGGCTTTGCGTTTGGCTTCTGGTTCGCTGAGGCCTTGAAGCGCTGTATAGAATTTTGCTTTGGCATCTACACCTTTGATGTTGAGGCCCATGCCTCGGTACGATTCTAACACTTGCTCAAATTCGCCTTTGCGCAAGAGGCCGTTGTCTACAAATATGCAGTAAAGGTTTTTGCCGATGGCGTGATGCACGAGCATGGCTGCCACGGTAGAGTCGACACCTCCTGAGAGGGCCATGACTACTTTATCGCTGCCGAGTTTGGATTTTAAGTCGGCCACGGTAGATTCTACAAACTGATCGGGTGTCCACTCTTGTGCGCAGTGGCAAATGTGGACTACAAAATTGCGCAGCAGTTCTTTGCCTTGAGTGGAGTGTGTTACCTCGGGGTGGAACTGAATACCGTAAATGTTTTCGTTTTTCTTTTTGAAAGCCGCCACCTTAACGGATGGGGTGCTGGCGATGATATCGAATTGGTCGGATATAGAGGCGATGGTATCGGCATGTGACATCCATACCTGAGAATCGAGGGCAATTTCTTTGAGGAGTTCGTTGTGGTGATTAACTGAAGAAAGAGTAGCGCGTCCGTATTCGCGGATTTGTGAGGGCAGAACGGAGCCTCCGGTTTTGTGGGCAATTAATTGAGCACCATAACACACACCTAATACGGGCAAGTTGCCAAATTGAGCCAAGTCGACATCGGGCGAGCCGGCATCGCGCACGGAACACGGGCTACCGGAAAGGATGATGCCTTTGAAATTGCCGTGGATGGCCGGAATGTGGTTATAGGGGTGGATTTCGCAGTAAACATTTAGCTCGCGCACCCTGCGGGCGATGAGTTGAGTGTATTGAGAACCGAAATCGAGGATGAGAATTTGATCTGCCATTCGCAAAAATAGTAATTCGGTAGTAAACCTAGGGGAATTGGGGTGGAAATCGAGTATTTTTAGTCCAAGGGTTGAACGACTGAGTTGGGCAGCATCAGGAGGAAAGGCAAGGCTTTGGAATAGTCGAGTTGTTGATACTCTAACCCCAGAAGCCTGATGTTCTTGTAATAGGTTTGATGCTGTTGGTAGTAGTTTTTTTCACTTTGAATAAACCATGCTTTTTCTCCCAGTTTTTGGGCTAAAAACCATTTTTCAATAAGACGGGCACTGCGGCCATTACCATCGTTCCACGGATGAATTTTTACAAAAACCAAGTGAATCATAGCTGCAAAAAAGAACACTTCATTGGTGTTCAATTTCATTTCACACAAGGTTTCGATATCAGCATATAATTTCGCCATTTCACCGGCAACTTCAAATGGTGTCGCAGCAATGTATTCTATCCTTCCATCGGGCGTGGAAATGTACATATTTTGAACACGAAGTTTTCCCTGTTGATGCTTCGCTACTATGTGCTTGCTCAGAAGTCTATGCGCTTCCGCTATATTCTCTTTGCTGAGGGCATTGGTTTTGGCAAAAGTGTATGCGCCATATAGATCATCGATCTTTTTTGTGTAGTCAGGCAAAAACTCAATACCGAATTTTTTGTGCTTTATGTAACTATCCAGCTCTATTTCTTCACCTTCAATTTTGCTGGAATAAACAGATGAAACTGACGTATAAAAACTAAAAGTGTCAGTAGAAATTTCGGCATCCTTCAGTGCATCGAATTTTTCCTGCAACTGTGCCGGCACCTGCTGCTGATACACTGCGAGTAGGGTTGTAGGAATTAATCGAAGGTTCATTTGCCGTGGACTTGCTTTACAGAATTCAAGATCACGAAAGTTAAGACCTTTTCTAATACCCTTTCTTTTTTAAAGAGAGGTCGGAGTTCGGCCCAAGGCTGAAGAGTTTCTTTGCTTCTGAAGTCGTTTTTTCTGTAAGAGTTCCTAAATCGAACAAAATAGATACTAGTCTGTATCTTCTGCTTGCCAAGTCGAGATATTTGGGAGGTTTTTCTATCAGATACATGCAAAAAGCTTTGTAACCAGATCAGCTTGGTCTGAAATCACCCAAAAAGCTCTGAATTAGAACCATCATAGTCCGAAATCACCCAAAAAGCTCTGAATTCAGACATACGTAGTCTAAAATCATCCAAAAGGTCTGAATTAGGACCATCATAGTCTGAAATCATCCGAAAAGGTCTGAATTAGGACCACCATAGTCTGAAATCATCCGAAAAGGTCTGAATTAGAACCACCATGGTCTGAAATCGTCCGAAAAGGTCTGAATTCAGACATATGTAGTCTAAAATCATCCGAAAAGGTCTGAATTCAGACATACATAGTCTGAAATCATCCGAAAAGGTCTGAATTATGACCAATGTAGTCTCAGCTCATCCGAAAATCTCGGTAGTATAAACCTGATTGTGTAAACAGGTCTAGAGTTACTGGTTAAGGTCTAAAGACGAAGCTGAGAGTAGCGAAATGAATCACTTATACACCTCGTAACAGTACTCCTTCAAATAATCTCCGGCATCGTCTTCGCCTGCGTTGAATGCTTTGGTGAGCAAGCGGCAACCTTCGTCTGTGCGCTTTAGTTGAATGAGTGCCATGCCTTTGTAAAGCCACGCGCTGGCGTTCTCGCTGTTTAGCAAAAGCGCTAAATCCAAATATTCAATACCGCGTTGGTATTGCTCCAATTCCAAACAAAAAGAACCAGCATACAAATAAGCCGGCTCGTAAGCGGCTTCTAACTCGATTGATTTATTAATGCATTGAAAAGCGCTGTCTGCTTGTTCAAGCGAATAGTAGGCTACTGCCAAATTGGTTTCAAGTTCGGCATCGTCCATTAATCCACGTATTTGCAATAAGTCAGTTTTTGCTTTTGCATACTCACCTCGTTGCACCTGAATGGAGCCACGCCATTTTACCAACTCAAAATTCTCAGGTTGCAATTCAATTGCCCGATCAATGCTTTCTACTTGTTTTTCTAATTCACCGGTTTGGCCGTAAATGAATGAACGCAAAATATACGCTTGTGACATCTGTGGATATTGATCGATAAAAACATCCAGATCTTTTAGGGACAAGTCGAAATTTTCTGAATAGTAATACGCAATGGCACGTTTGTACACTGTCCGAAAGTCGGACTTCTCTTTCAAACCGGAAGCTTTGATAACTGCCGAATATAAATCAATGGCCTGCTCAAACTTACGCTGATCCATCAGCGTATCGGCTTTTGCCTCCAACTGATTGCTCTGTGAATAGCCGATGGTATGAGCAAAAAAGAAAATGACCAAGCTCATGAAGAACTTGGTCATTTTTCGATAGTTAATTAAATGAGTCACGTGTGACACGTTTTAATATTTACAAATCCTTAAGCGGTAGCTGTGGCTTTGTTAGCGTAGCGCTTACGATCCGTTTCGTTCAAATAAATTTTACGCAAACGAATCGACTTAGGAGTTACCTCTACATACTCGTCACCTTGTATGTATTCTAATGCTTCTTCCAATGAGAATTTCGTAGCCGGGCGGATCGTCATTTTTTCTTCCGATCCGGTAGCGCGCATGTTGGTCAGCTTTTTGGTCTTCGTAATATTGATCACCAAATCTCCGCTGCGGTTGTTCTCGCCTACTACTTGTCCTTCGTATACTGCATCGCTAGGGTCTACAAAGAATTTACCACGATCTTGCAAGTTGTGTAAGCTGTACGGAATGGCTTCGCCTTGTTCCATACAAATGAGTGATCCGTTGATACGTCCCGGAATTTCGCCTTTGTAAGGTTGATATTCTTTGAAGCGGTGCGTTACGATGGCTTCACCTGCAGTTACGTTCAACAAGTAATTTCTCAAACCAATAATACCACGTGCAGGAATCATGAATTTCAAAATCATGCGGTCTGCCTTTGGCTCCATGTTCGTCATTTCGCCTTTGCGTTGAGAAACTGTTTCAATCGCTTTTCCGGCAACAATCTCCGGTAAGTCGATGGTCAATTCTTCCATTGGCTCGCACTTCACACCATCAATTTCTTTGAAGATTACTTGAGGCTGGCCAATTTGCAATTCGTATCCTTCTCTGCGCATCGTTTCGATCAACACCGACAAGTGCAATACACCACGTCCGAAAACAAGGAAGCTATCGGCAGAGCCGGTTTGTCCAACTTTCAACGCGAGGTTCTTTTCTAATTCTTTATCCAAACGATCTTTGATGTGGCGGGAGGTAACAAACTTACCTTCTTTGCCATAGAATGGAGAGTTGTTGATGGTAAACAACATGCTCATGGTAGGTTCATCAATTTTGATGGACTTCAACGCTTCCGGTTTTTCCAAATCAGAAACGGTATCACCAATTTCAAATCCTTCCAATCCTACCAAAGCGCAAATGTCACCGGCCTTTACTTCTTCAACTTTCTTTTTATCAAAACCTTCAAATACGTAAACTTCTTTGATGCGGGTTTTTACAATCGCACCGGTATCGCGTTTTACCAAAGCAACAAATTGACCTGCTTTTACATTACCGCGTTGAATACGTCCGATCGCCACACGTCCGATGTATGAAGAGTATTCTAATGAAGTAATCATTAATTGAGTAGGTCCTACATCGATTTTTGGAGCAGGAATGTATTTTATAACACCTTCAATCAAGGCAGTGATGTCGGTGGTTGGTTTTTTCCAATCATCGCTCATCCATCCTTGTTTGGCCGAACCGTAAAAAGTAGGGAAATCCAATTGATCTTCGTTGGCATCGAGTGCAAACATCAAATCAAACACCGATTCGTGTACTTCATCGGGTGTACAGTTCTTCTTATCTACTTTATTGATAACCACAATTGGCTTTAAGCCTAATTGCAATGCTTTTTGCAATACAAAGCGGGTTTGGGGCATAGGGCCTTCAAATGCATCCACCAACAACAGGCAACCATCGGCCATGTTGAGTACACGCTCTACCTCACCGCCAAAGTCACTGTGACCAGGCGTATCAATAACATTGATTTTATAGTCTTTGTAGCGTACAGACACGTTTTTGGCAAGGATGGTGATACCTCTCTCGCGCTCCAAGTCGTTGCTGTCCATGATCAACTCGCCGGGATTTTCGTGGTCTTTGAAGAGATGGCCTGCATGCAGCAGTTTATCAACTAAAGTGGTTTTACCGTGGTCAACGTGAGCAATAATTGCGATGTTCCTGATTTTTTCAACTTCCATAAATGCCCTATTCTAATGATTTTTAAGATTTGAGGCCGCAAAGATAACCTTAATCTATCAAAATCAGGCATCGATCCAATCATTTGTTGATAGAGACTCAAATACGCGGAAGAAGGCTAAAACAAACGGTGGCAGAGCGTTTGGCGCTTTTCTATCTAGAACGGCTAATTCAATTCTTATTTTGGCTAACCAACCATTTAACATGATCAATCATTCCACCTCTTTTCTTGGCTATTACATTAATCTGCTCGTTTGCAAAGTTTAAAATCTCCTCAGATTTAATAAGTAATCCATTCAAGCTTTCCATGGCAGATGATTGTGATGATAGATCAATTGTTTCAATAAGGGTTGCTTCCAACAAATTGCATTTCATATGCAGCTGGTACTTCACTACCTTTTGATTATACAATTTAACTTGATCGTAAAATTCTTGTAGCAATACGGCTGCCTTAGAGTGATTGAGTAAGTTGCTCCAAGTTGTGAACACAAGAGCATCTGAAATTTTTCGTTTTACTTCTGCTAATGAATTATAAAAACGGGCACTTTCATCAGCGATTATGAGATGATGTTGAAGGAGGGATTCATAGGAGATATATTCCGGAGATTCTTTCGATAGAAAACGAATAATCTCACTTAGAATAGACTCTTCGATTGACTTTACTTTTTTCTCTAATTCAAGAAGGGACTTGCGGAAGTTAGTCAGTTCAACAAACTCATTTTCAAGTTTAGCGACTAAAGCCTTATCACCTCCTAAAAAGCCATCAAGATATTTTTCACGCCACCCCAATTTTTTCGTAGCCTCTTGATAGCGTTCGTTTCGAGCGGTGTATTCATCAAGTCGCTTTTTAAATAAAGCCGAAGTTTGGGTAAGGTCGCGATGTATCAATACAAAAGTCGGTATTACATCTTTCAATTTTAAATCTAATTGCATCATCAAGATTTCACCGACTTACACCTTGTTTAATTATAGCTTCCAGCACTTTAGAATCAACCTCTTCCAGTTTGTTAATGTAAAGGCAGCCCTTTCCGGTTTTGTGTTTCCCTAGCTTCTTGAGTAATGCCGTGTCTTCCAATGCACCAGAAATGTAGAGTGCAAAATTCTGCTTACGTGGCGAAAAGCCCATCACAAACCAATTCAATTCTCTGCCACTATCATATTTCAAAACTTTATCGCCCAAACCAATGATAGCCGTACCCCACATTTTGGCTTTTGCCTTCGTGGCTTTCTCCATCATTTTCAAAATAGCGAATGCATCTTTTTGCTTTTGCGGATCATCTACTTTCTTCAAAAAGGCATCTACGCTCAGTTCGGTCTTTTTTGTTTTTAGCTCGGCCATATCGCTTCATTTATTTGCTATCCAAGTTACTAATTTGTTAGAATTCATTTTTCGGCTGGCGCAAAGCATACGTATTTCTTAATTTGTTCGATGAACCATCCTTTTCATTTAATCTTTACGGCATCATGAGCAAAAACATCTTAATAACCGGTGCACAGGGTAATCTGGGCAAAGCGTGCGTAGAAAAATTTCTTCCGAGTGGCGATCAAATTTTCGCGTTGACCACACCCGGAAAAGAAGAAAAAAGTACTTCACCAAACTTTCTCTCATTTGGTGTTGACTTAACTCGCGAAGATGAAGTGGAGACTTTCATAAAAACGTTAATTGAAAAATACCAATCCATCAATGCGGCTGTATTGACCGTAGGCGGCTTCGCGATGGGCTCCATTCACGACACGGATAAAGCCGCGTTGCAAAAAATGATTGATCTGAATTTTTATACTTCTTATTTCATTGCGAGAGCGGTTTTCCAACAAATGATGAAGCAAGGTCATGGACGAATCATTTTTATTGGAGCTCGCCCTGCAATCGATGCGCAGCAAGGAAAAAACACATTGGCCTATTCACTCAGCAAGTCGATGATTTTCAAACTGGCCGAGTTATTAAATGCGGAAGCCAAAGGAAACAATGTAACAGCCACCGTGATTGTGCCCAGCACCATTAATACACCGCTCAACCGCCAATCCATGCCCGATGCACACTTTGAAGACTGGGTAACGGCAGAAGAAATTGCAGATACCGTTCATTTCGTGGTTTCCGACTCCGCACGTGCATGGCGCGAACCGATCATCAAACTATATAGCAACGCCTAAAACCCATTCAAGCAATTTCACAACTTCCTGTATCTTTAAGGTTTGAATGATAGGGAACCAATCTAATAAGAGATGAAAAGAAAAGCGTGGATCGTGTTGATAGTGATAAGTGGAGTTGCTTTCTTTTCGTTTACGGCTCCGGTAGACCGCTATTTCGAGATCGCCAAGAATCTGGACGTATTTGCCTCCTTATTCAAAGAGGTTAATAATTTGTATGTGGACGAAGTGAGCCCTACCAAAATGGTTCACACCGGCATTGATGCGATGCTCAATTCACTCGATCCATATACCAACTACATTTCCGAAGATCAGGTGGAAGATTTCCGCACAATGAATACGGGGCAGTATGGCGGCATTGGTGCCTTAACACGAACCTATAACAATCGCACGGTTGTTACGATGGTGTATGAATCGTATCCTGCTTACAAAAATGGATTGCGTATTGGGGATGAGGTGATCAAAATGGATGGAATCGAGTTGGCAAAGTTGACACAGGAAGAAGCCAACCACTTAATGCGTGGACAAGTGGGCACAGTAGTAAAATTATCAGTGAAGCGTTTTGGTAAAGATCAATTAATCGATTTGGAATTTAAGCGCGAAAAAATAAAAATAAGTAATGTGCCTTACTTCGGTATGATTGCATCAGACGTGGGGTACATTCAGTTGACGGAGTTTACCAGTGAAGCCGGCAAAGAAGTAAAAAACGCTTTGGTCAATCTGAAAGAAAAGGGAGCCAAATCCATTGTGCTTGACTTGCGCGGCAACCCAGGCGGCTTGTTGTTTGAAGCCGTGAATATTTGTAACCTGTTTTTGCCGAAAGGAAAAAAGGTAGTCGATACAAAAGGGAAATTGCAAGAAAACAATATCACATACGAAACCTTGAATCCACCAGTAGATTTAGAAATTCCAGTGGCTGTGTTGATCAATCGCGGAAGCGCATCTGCTTCTGAAATTGTGGCCGGAACATTACAAGATTATGATCGGGCTGTCGTATTAGGTGAGCGCTCTTTCGGAAAAGGATTGGTGCAGGTAAGTAGGCCCCTCTCCTACCATGCGCAGGTAAAAATTACTACTGCAAAATATTATACTCCAACAGGTCGATGCATTCAGGTTTTGGATTACACGCATCGCAGAGAAGATGGAAGTGCCGGTGTAGTGCCCGATTCAATCAAAAAAGAATTCAGAACAACCAACAACCGAAAAGTGTACGATGGAGGAGGGATTGATCCGGATGTAAAACTCAATACGCAGGAAGCTTCTGCGGTAACGCAAGCGTTGTTTGTCAGTGGTCACTTGTTTGACTATGCGACACTCTACGCTTCTAAGCATAGCAGTTTAGCTGAACCTAAAAAATTCAACTTAAGTGATTCTGAGTATTCCGAATTTATTTCATGGATGAAAGGAAAGTTATACAACTACGAAACTGAAATGGAAGACAACCTAAAGAAGTTGACCGAAGTGGCACATCAGGAAAAGTATTACAACGACCTTAAAAATTCCATCGAGCAACTTCAGCATCAAATCAAGGAAAGCAAAAAGAACGACCTGATCATTTATAAAGAGCAGATCAAAACACTCTTAGAAGAAGAGATTGTAGCCCGCTACTATTTGGAAAAAGGAGCCGTTGAATCGCGTTTCAAAAATGACGTGGAGATCAAAAAATCGATCGATTTATTGCACAATCTTGCGGAATACAAAAAGATCTTAAACATCAATTAATCTAACCATGCGATTGAAAGTGTATAGATCGCTGGCTGTTACACTGGGAAGTTTTCTTGTACTATTACTGATCATGGATTCGTGTATGCAGTTTCGCATGAGCAAAAAAGAAATTGATACGTTCTTTCAAACGAAAGAGAAAAAAGGCACGATCCACCAATACACACAGGCACATCAAACCATCAATTATCTTCAAGTTGGAGATTCTCAATTACCATTAGTCGTATTTGTTCACGGATCTCCCGGATCGCTCAGCGCCTTTATTGATTTTATGGGCGATACGGCCTTGCTAAAAAAGTCACAGCTTATTTCAGTTGATCGTCCCGGCTTTGGTCAATCGAACTTTGGCAGAGCAGAAAAGTCTGTTAAGAATCAAGCTGCTTTCCTTCTGCCCATTCTTGAAAAATATAAAAACAACCGACCCATTATTTTGGTTGGGCATTCTATGGGCGGACCGGTCATTTCGCGAATGGCCATGGATTATCCGGATTTAGTTGATGGAATTGTGATCGTAGCCGGATCGATCGACCCGGATTTAGAACCGAATGAGACTTGGTTTCGAGCGCCTTTAGCTACTCCATTTTTAAGATGGATTCTCCCGCGCTCGTTCCGTGCTTCCAATGATGAAATCTATCACCTGAAACCTGAGCTGCAAGATATGCTTGCCTTGTGGCCACAAATCAAAGCCCGAACTATTGTGATTCAGGGAAAGAAAGATTCGCTGGTCGATCCCGGTAATGCCGACTTTGCCAAGCGCATGATGACGAACGCTAAAATTGATTTAGTTCTGGTGGATGACATGAATCATTTTGTTCCATGGTCGCATCCACAATTAATTCGTCAAGCTGTTTTAAAATTAATTGACGAGCTTCCTAAAAAGTAAGGCACAAAAAAAAGAGGCTTCCGTTTCCGAAAGCCTCTAATCGTTCACAGTAAGTAATTATCTCAAAAACAGTAGTTCTCTGTATTTCACCAAAGGCCAGTCTTCATCGTCCACCAGCAATTCTAGTTTATCAACCGAATCTCTGATTTTGTCGAAGTACTTTTCTTTGATATCATCGCAATAGGCAATGGCACGCTTGTGTGTATCTGTCAGCTTGTTGATGCGTTTGCGCTCTTCAATCATTTGACGCACGCCATTCTTGATCACTTCAATGTGCTCAGAAATTTCTTTGATGGTTTGCACCACCGCAGCGTTGTCTACACCCAATCCTTTCAAACCGTTGGCGTTGGTGATCAATTTGTTCTGGTACGCAATAGCAGTAGGGATGATATGGTTCATCGCGAGGTCGCCAATCACACGTGCTTCAATCTGCACTTTCTTGATGTAGCTTTCCAACTTGATTTCGTTGCGAGCCTCCACTTCTTTGTGGCTCAACACACCAAACTTCTCGAAAAGCTCTAAAGAGTTCTTTGACAAGTATGCATCAATTGCACGTGGCATGTTTTTGATGTTGTTCAATCCTCTCTTCTCAGCTTCTACTACCCATTCATCAGAGTAGCCATCGCCTTCAAAACGAATCGCTTTTGATTCTTTGATGTATTGACGCAACACGTTTACAATCGCGAGGCGTTTTTCTTCGCCATTTTCAATTGCTTTTGAAACTACTTCGTAGAATTTCGTCAATTGGTCAGCCACGATCAGGTTCAACGCTGTCATTGGTGTACCGCAGTTGTCACTGCTACCAACTGCACGGAATTCAAATTTATTTCCGGTGAAGGCAAAAGGTGAAGTACGGTTACGGTCGGTGGCATCCAAAATGATTTCAGGAATCTGGTCGATACCCAATTTCATGTACATGTTATCACCTTTCTCAATTTTCACATTTCCTTTCTTCTCCAATTCATCCAACACAGCCGTCATTTGTGCGCCAATAAAAACTGACATGATTGCCGGAGGAGCTTCGTTCGCGCCTAAGCGGAAATCGTTCGCTGCTGTTGCAATACTTGCTCTCAACAAATCAGCATGGGCATGAACTGCCTTGATGGTGGTGATGAAGAATGTGAGGAACAACAAATTATCTTTTGCTGAACTGGTTGGTGCATATAAGTTAACACCCGTGTCGGTAATCAACGACCAGTTGTTGTGCTTACCGCTTCCGTTCAAACCGGCAAATGGTTTTTCGTGGAATAAGATTTTCAAACCGTGCTTATCGCCTACGCGGCTGATCACGTCCATCATCAATTGATTGTGATCGTTGGCCACGTTTACTTCTTCAAACAAAGGAGCAACTTCAAATTGGCTTGGAGCTACCTCGTTGTGACGCGTGCGCACAGGAATACCCAACTTCCAGCACTCAATTTCAAAGTCGCGCATGAAGTCATACACACGTGAAGGAATCGTTCCGAAATAGTGGTCTTCTAATTGCTGACCGCGAGCAGGTGAGTGACCAAACACCGTGCGACCTGCCATTACTAAGTCAGGGCGAGCGCTGGCCAATGCTTTATCTACTGCAAAATATTCTTGTTCCGAACCAAGAGAGGCAACTACGTGGTTGATATCCTTATCAAAAAGCTGGCAAACTTGAGTGGCGGCCTGATCGACTGCCTTCAAAGCTTTAAGCAAAGGAGATTTTGTATCCAAAGTTTCGCCTGTGTATGAAACGAAAATGGTAGGGATACTCAATGTTTTACCATATAAAAACATGGGTGATGTTGGATCCCAGGCGGTATAACCACGCGCTTCAAAAGTGCTGCGGATACCTCCACTTGGAAATGAAGATGCATCCGGTTCTTGTTGAACCAATTCACTGCCTTTAAATCGCTCGATCCCCGCAAGGGCATCGAAGAATGAGTCATGCTTTTCGGCTGTTCCACCCGTCATTGGTTGGAACCAGTGTGTAAAGTGAGTAGCACCTTTCGTAATAGCCCATGATTTCGCTGCAGAAGCAACCGCATCGGCTGTAGCTTCATCAATTTTTTCATGGTTTTTGATGGCGTGACTTACTTTTTTGAAGACTGCAGGGGCCAGGGTAGCTCGCATTTGCTCCATCCCGAATACATTCTCTCCAAAAAACTGAGAAATATTTGGACTAACTGGATCAACATGGATTTTAACCCGGTCATTTAGCTTTTTTAAGGCTTCGAATCGTAATTGTGACATAGTGGTTGGTTTTTTAATCAGTTCGGTTCAAAAATAGACGATTTTTGTAAATAAAAGCCCCAAAAAGAGCCCATTTTTACAAAAAATAATTACTGAAATATAACAGTAGGGTAATTTTTAAATTGCATTCATTGATTTTAGCTCATTTCAATCGTGTGTATATTGTCGCCCTTATTAAATCAAAATAATGCAACAGCCACCTAAGCCTCTCTATTATTTGCTCCTTATCACTCTTTTACTAATCGCCATGGCGGTGGCATGGCAGTTGCCACAACTGGATTTTATTGTGACGTTGCAACAATCGGGTAACGAAACGCAGGTAAAATTTCTCCAGCTAGTCTCCGATTCGATTACGATCATCAGTTTGGGAATCCCTTTTTTGATTGCCTTACGTGGTGAATTCAAAACAGAAAAGGTAAAGACCAGGCTTTCCTTCTTATATGTAGGATTGACTGCCGGGCTTGCCGGAATTTTTTCTTACGTGATCAAAAAGCTGGTTTCTGAACCACGCCCTTATGAAGTAGATGAGCGCATCGCTCAATGGAGTGTAGGTGGTGGTTTTTCTTTTCCATCGGGGCATACTACTGAAGCATTTGCAACTGCCACTGCGATGGTATTATTATATCGATCATGGAAAGTGGCTTTGCCTGCCTATAGTTGGGCATTATTAATCGGCTATTCGCGAATGCATTTGGGAGTTCACTATCCTTTTGATGTGCTGGCCGGAATGATCATTGGAATCAGCTGCGCCTATTTTCTGTCGCAGGTTTTCATTCGCAAAACCAGTTTAGGTCAATTGAGTTAGGAATTAGATTGGGATTTGATTTTTTCAAAAGTGGTATCGTAGTCAGTGCGAATGGTTCCCATCCATCGATCCCACCACAAAAAGTACAACCCATAATTTCCACGAAAGAATTGGTGATGTTGGTTGTGATTGACTGATGTGTTGATCCATTTGCCAATGGCGGACTTTGAAAACCCTTTCGGGTAAAGTTCATAGCCTAAATGTCCATATACATTATACACCATCATGATGAGTAAAAACAAACTAACAGCCATCGGATGAGTCGGCATTACAAATACAATTAGTACCACAATACCTGCCTCCACTACGGCTTCCAACGGATGAAACGCATACGCGGCCCATGGCGATGGATTGGTAGATAAGTGATGCACCTGATGAAACCATTTATAAATGGAGGGGTGATGCATGGCGCGGTGTGTCCAATAAAAGTAGGTGTCATGTAACAACAGCATCAATCCGATGCTGAGAATAAAATATTCGATTCCATAATCGGAGATGTTTTGATAAACCAATGTGTATGATAGTAATGGAGAGAAGAAAACCACATAGCCAATGGCAGCAAAAATCAGGATGGTAAGTAATGAGTAACCTACTTCACGGAGGTAATCGATCGATTGCGGAAAGCGTGATTGAATTTTTTGAAAGGCCCACGCTCGTTTCTTCCACACATAATAAATCAAAAAAAAGATACCTGCCACCACCGCATAGCGTATCAAAATGATTAGAAGAATCAGATCCCAACCGAAAAAACTCGCGTATTCGCCCATACAAAAAAGAAGTAGCGTTTAAACTAAAAACACCCTCATTACGTCTAATGGTGAAAGTTAAGCATTATGAGTGACTTCATTTGGAATCAGGCGGTTGTTAAAAATGAACTACAACCCGGCTACTATCAACGAAACTTTTCATTGGCTCTTTTAAACTGGGAGATCAATCGCCAGGAAGAAAGATTGAATTCTTCGAAAAGCAAGAGGCAAAAAAAATAGCCCTGATTTTTCAGCGCTATTTTTTTATGTTTAATCTTTTAACTCGATTTTTTCACGGAGCCTCCACTGCTCGACCCCGTATTGGTACGGGTTGGGTTTCCACGATATCGGATGCTACCCGCACTGCTCGCGTCTGCATCTAATTCCTTTGACACCGATACTTTTGCGCTACCTGCGCTACTTGCACGCGCTGTCACATTCTGCGACAGCAGATTATATGCATCTACATCGCCTGCGCTGCTTACTTCTACCAAAAGGTCATTGGCTTTGCCTTCTAAATCAATGTTGGCCGCGCTGGAGGCATCCACATCTACCCGATCGGCATCAAGGGATATTTCGATGGAAGCCGCACTGGAAGCACTGATATCCATTGATGAAGTTTTGATGGTGCCCTCTGAAAAAATGTTAGATGCAGAACTCGCAGAAATTTTTTCCAGTGTGACATAAGTCACATACACTTTTACATTCACTTTGCGATAGCTGTTCTTTTCTAAGTGGATGCGCAGTGTATTGCCGGATACTTCGGTAAGCACTTCGGACAAGCGAATGTTCATTGTCTCTACACGCACCTCTTCTTTATCTCCTTTTTTAAGGTACACATCGATTGCTTGCGAAGATTTAATTCCCCGAAAGGAACCAACTTTTCTCACTTCAGACTCCTGACTGAACAATAATCCCACGGAAGTGGAAAACAATAGCGCTAATAATATTTTTTTCATACTCTTAATACTTTAATCAATTAAAACAAATACCTGAAATCTGGTATAAAGACTGTGGAGGTACGTAGTGGTTGCATTGATTGCGAAAGTAATGTCTAATATTTTTAAGTTGGGTGTAATAATT
>JABFSO010000152.1 GCA_013140555.1 Cyclobacteriaceae bacterium
ACACTCACCAATGTCTCCGCTTCGGGTATCGAGGAAATGTCCATGGCAGAAGAAGCAACATCATAAGTTTGGTAACTGCCATCTGCTTCTACGTGTGTCAGTACTTTGAATAGCCTGTTCGCGTTAGAATGAAATTTGTCAAAAGAAGTTTCATGAATTACCCATAGCATGATTAGAAGAGCACAAGTGAGTCCAGCAGATAAACCAAAGACACTTAGTAATGAATGCCCGGGCTGTCGAACGAAATTGCGAATAGTAACCAAAAATATATTTTTTAGCATAGCAGCAGATATTGAAGATCGATGATATGAATTTCCTTTCCTGATATTTTTAAGCCTAAAAAAGCGAACCACATTCCAAATAAAGTATAGATCAGCTTTGTGTTTACTTTTTTTCCTTGTTCTAAAAAAAAGTTCATAAGCATCACCTTGAATTTCTTCTAACAGTTCTGGCCGGCAATACCACTGCAGAAACCGGTCAGCCCATTTGGGTGGTTTTTCATTAGTCATTTCGTAGCACTTCGCTCGGACTTTGTTTTGTAATTCTAACTAACTGAGTAATCACAGTAATGGCGACAACAGTCATCATGATTGATACAGCAATTACGAATGGCAAGGGGTTCGCACCTTTAGGATCAGGATAAACTTTTTGAATGAGTGAATTGACTAAGAAAAAACCGCTAGGTGCTCCTAAAATAAAAGCAGTGGATAAGATGATCGCATAGTCTTTATTCATGAGCTGAAAGATTTGACTACCCGTTGCACCCATCACCTTTCGGATGCTATATTCTTTCATTCTGCGAGTGGTGTTGAAAAAGACAAGCCCCAATAGCCCCAGACTGGCAAGAATAATAGTGATCAAGCAAACGAATGTTAAGAGCTGAACATGTGCGTTGTTGTTTTGATTGAAACTCGCAAATACATCGTCTTGTACGAACCCTTCATAAGTATCGTCAGGTGCAATATTTTGCCAGAGCGACATCACTTGCTCTTGTACTTCGTTCATGTGTCCCTCTCGTACTTGAATGGCGAGAAAGTTAAAATCATCCTCTTTGGCAACCCGAAACATCGCAGGTCCTAGCACATCGTAAAACCCTTCATAATGAAAATCGGCAACCACGCCAATCACATATCGTTTCATGCTGTCAATTTCTATCATCTGACCGATGGGACGAGCCCACCCCAATTTCTTGGCAAATGTTTCATTAATTACGACAGACTCTACCTCATCGGATTGAATCGTTTGAGTAAACGTGCGTCCTTCCACTAATCGAATATTCATTGCCTCTAGGTAATTGTAGCCTACCCGAAAATCGATTGTTTCAATTTGTTGCTCATGGTGTGTAAATGTTATTTTGTCATCGGATTTACCAATATGATTATCCGCTCCGGCTAA
This sequence comes from Cyclobacteriaceae bacterium, assembly GCA_013140555.1. Classification (GTDB taxonomy): domain Bacteria; phylum Bacteroidota; class Bacteroidia; order Cytophagales; family Cyclobacteriaceae; genus ELB16-189. Next base: position 1,396 of record JABFSO010000152.1, read on the forward strand.
TTGAGCTATGTTCGGATTAGAAGTCAGTTGGTTGCGTAAAGTTAGATACTTGTCTTTCTCTTCTACTCGCACAGCCATCAGGTTATCGTGCTGATAGCCCCAATCTTTGTTTTTAAGATGAATGCAGTTGTCGATAAACACGAATGACCCCACCATGGTGATGAAAGCAAACGTAAATTGGAAGGTCAGCAACACACGGCTGAACAAGCTCTTTTGGCCAAACTTTTCTTTTCCTTTGAGGATTTCGATTGGCTGGAAGGAGGCGATATAAAAGGCAGGATATGCTCCGGAGATCAATCCAATAAAGAAGAGTAGCCCGGCAAAAAACAGAAACATAATATTTCCCGAGGAGAACTCGAATAGAATATTTGATGGAAAGAGTGCATTAAAACCCGGAAGCATAAACACATAAGAGATGATAACGCCTGCAACAAGTGCCAATGCGCACATGAGAAAATTTTCGATGAGAAATTGAGTAATGATTTCTTTCTTTTGTGCGCCAATTACTTTTCGAATTCCAATCTCTTTTAGCCGAGTGGCCACTGTAGCCACGGTTACATTCATATAATTAAACGAAGCCAAGATCAGCAGGAAACTGGCAATCACGCCCAACGAAATAAGTCCCTCCATTTGACTTCCTTGCGAAACGGAACTTATAATCTCATGACTTACAAGTCCAAGGCCTTTGAACGGACGAAAGTGGTATTCATCAACCATCCATTGATGTGAAGCCGCGTTTTGATCGCGCACAAATGAACCCATATGATTTTTGACTTCAGCGATGGAGTGTTCAGCTCGAAGCAAGATAAAAGTACCATCAACTTTATATGCCCAATCATTAGTCTTATCGGGTTGCAAGTCTTGAAAGCTATCCATGGAAAGAAATAGGGAAGGGTATAATGTGGAACCCGTAGGCCGCTCAAATACAGCACTTACAATAAACTCTAGCTTTTCGCGCTCACGAAATTTGAGCGAGAGACTCTGCCCTATCGGATCAGCATCGCCAAAATATTTCTTTGCAATACTGCTCTCTAATACAATTTGATTTTTGATTTTCAGACCCTGAGCGTCACCGGCTAGAATAGGAAAACTGAAGATTTCAAAGAAGGAAGGATCAACAAACCAAACCTGCTCATTAAATACATTTTGTTTGTAACGTATATCAGCACTCCCATATTCAATCCGAGTAAAAGATTCAATGTTTGTTTGCTCCTGCAGCATGGCAGGACCTAACATAATGGGTGAATCGCTCCACTCCTCGGTACGTTTATCGATTTTAACATAGCTTGTGACTTGATAAATTCGATCGATATTCGTGTGGAAGTGATCAGCATGCAGCTGATTGTCAATCACAATGAAAGTGGTGATTGCGATGGCCACTGCCAGCGATAACCCCAAAATGTTAATGGATCCATTGAGCGGGTGGCGAAAGAGATTTCTAATACCTGTAATTAAGTAGCTCTTAATCATTGTAGGAGAATTAAATGAATAATTTCTTTTTGTTCTTTTGATGTTCGACCATTTAAAAAACCGCAACACGTTCCACACAAATTGAGCTTTCGCTTGCCGCGGATGGTGAGTGGCTTTGCGATAGAATAACTCATAAGCATCACCTTGAATTTCTTCTAACAGTTCTGGCCGGCAATACCACTGCAAAAACCGGTCAGCCCATTTAGGTGGTTGACGATTCATGCCAAGCGAAATTGAAGAGCTACTTTCGGTATCTGGTTGAACAGTTGTGTTCGTAGCTCAATGGCCTCTTCCAAGGCACGCTTGCCTGCAGCGGTAAGCAGAAAAATTCGTTTTCGCCTGCCACCGCGTTCTTCTGTGGGGTCACTCATTTTTGATTTTAGAAAGCCTTTCTCTTCCAATCGGGTTAATACGGAATGAACAGCGCTTATATTTAGACTACGCCCTGCCTGCTTTTCAATTTCGTCCATTACGGCTACCCCGTAAGCAGTGGGATACAAAATGCCAACATGCAACAGTACTAGCTCTTCCAGTTCACCTAAGTAGTTTCCTTTCATAGTTTTATTATTAGTTCCACAAACGTGAAAGTAATAAATATGTTTCATATTTGTAGAAATCCGAAAAATTTAGGTGTGATCACCGAAGTATTGGTATATTGAAAGTGAAATCCCTAATTCATGAATGCTTGGGTTAAGCAGCTAACGTTACTAACGATTGTCAGTTTATCTTATACTTCCCCTGCCTGGAGCCAACGCTCGAAGCGAGTGAATATGGATTCGCTGATGCGGGCTTACGAGCTGCAACCACAAGACTCGAATAAAGTGCGCATTCTGTATAGAATGGCCCAGGGCTATCATTTACAAAATCCAGATTCCAGCGGATTGTTTGCCAGACGAGCCATGTTATTGGCAAGAAAGATACATTCTGCCAAGTGGGAGGGAAGAATGCTGCATGAGCTGGCGCTCTCATTTTGGTTTAAAAATGAGTACGACACCTCGCTCTATTATTCGATGCAATCATTGGCCATTGCCCAAAACCTAAAAGATGCTGGTTTGGAGGCAATGGCTTGCAACCTGAATGGTGTGTGTTATTACTACCAGGGAAACTATTTGCGGGCAGTAGAAAACTATGAGCGGGCAATAAAACTTTTTCAGCATACAAAAATTCTAACCGAGTTGGGAAATTCGTATGGAAACTTGGCGCTCGTTTATTTTAATCAGGGTAGTTATGCGAAATCGCTCAATTACCATTTAAAAGCGCTTGAAATTGCGCAAGGCGAAAATGATTGGATAGGCATGAGCGCGTGCTATACCAACATGGCGGAAATATATCACAAGCAAGGCGATACCACCAATGCATTGGTAAACTACGAACAATCTCTTGTGTATAGTGAACGAGCCGGCTATCATCAGGGTCAAGCTCAAACGCTGTTAAAGCTGGCAAGCTTGGAAGTAGCTAGTAAAAAATATCAAAGAGCAGAAAAATTTATTGAGCAGGCGAGTAACCTTTTTCAGTTGGTGAAAGAGAAGCGTGGCGAAGCGCTGGCATTGGTTGTAAAAAGCGATGTGCTACGCGCGAATGGCAACCTGACAAAAGCGATTAATCTTTGCATTCAGGCATTATCCACATTTGATAAGATCGGTAATGTGGAAGAAAGCTGCACGACATTGGTAAAATTGGCTGAAATGTCGCTGGCGCTGAAGCAGTGGGATGATGCCATCAAATATGCCAAACAATCGCGGGAGTTGGCAAGCAAACTGGGCAACTACGATGTGCAACGCGATGCAGCCGATGTGCTTTCAAAAGTTTATAAGATTCAAGGTGACTATCGACAAGCGCATCATTATCTGGAAGAGAAGTGGAAAGCGGCAGATTCGCTGGCGCTTCGTGAGCAAATTCGCGAAATAGACAAAGCCCGCTTTGAATATGAAATCAGCCAGAAACAAAAAGAACTCGAGATAAGCGAAAAAGATAAGACAGTGGCCATGGAGCAAACACGCGAACAAAAGTTAATCAACTGGATGACGAGCGGCCTGGCGATTCTGATTACTATAATGACATTTATTATTTACCGAAACTTTACTGCTCAGCGTACTATTAACTTGAAATTAGCAATTCAAAAATCTGAAATAGAAGAACAAAAAAAAGAGTTGGAGCGATTGGGTCAGATTAAAGATAAAGTATTTTCGATCGTTGCCCACGATTTAAAATCGCCCATGAGCACGCTGCAAGGAATGGTGATGCTCTATAAAAACAAGTTGGTAGAACCACACGAGTTGGATGTCTATTTTTCTACGATGGAAAGCCGGTTGAGCACCACCACTACCTTGTTAGAAAATTTATTGGAATGGTCGCGAAGCCAAATGAGTGGAGCCGCCATACACTTGGTTCGTTTCAATGTAGAAGATGTGCTAACGGAAATTCAATTGTTTTTTTTGCCGATGGCGAAGGCTAAACAAATTGAATTAAAATTTTCGGCCGACCTACATACTATGGTGCATGCCGATAAGGAGATGATTCGGTCGGTGATACGTAATCTGATATCAAATGCAATCAAGTTTAGCGCAGCGGGCAAACAGATTTCGTGTATCGCCAATACGCAAGGCAAACAAATCGTCATTCAAATTGCTGATGGTGGTGTAGGAATGACAGAAGATCAATTGGCCAATATCTGGTCGCTGCAAAAAATATCCACCAAAGGAACTAATAATGAAACAGGCACCGGCTTGGGTTTGCTGCTCTGTAAAGATTTTGTGGAGCGCAACAAAGGAACGATTACAGTAACCAGTGCACTGGGTGTGGGCACAACATTTGAGATACGACTACCCGCAGGAGATATGTAGATCGACTTAATGCAAGAATGAAATAGTTTGATGCCCGTGTGGAATCCAAATGGTAAACGTAGATCCGATTGCCGGTAAACTCTCAAACGAAAGCTGGCCACCTAATTTTTCTACCGCTTTTTTGACAATGTATAATCCAAGCCCATTTCCTTTGGACTGCTCGCTGCCTCTGAAAAACATATCGAATACACGATCTTGATATTCTTTTTCGATACCAATGCCATTGTCTTTTATAATGAATTGAAGGCCTCCATCTTTTTCGCTTACGAACAAATCAATCATTGCTTCCTGCGGTCGACAGAACTGAACGGCATTTTCAATCAAATTTTCAATAATGATTTTAAGAAAAGCTGGATACGAATAAAATGTTTGAACACCTTGCATGTGTACTTGGTATCTTATCTTTTTACGATCAATCGCTTCGCGGAAAGAATCAAAAGCAGCTTCCAACAGCAAATTCAAAGACACTTCTTTGTAAACGAATTGCTGCGCACCTACATCGCTAATGGATTGCAATTTAATCAGCATGCGATCGAGGTTAACTGCGGTCTCGCGCACCTTTTCAAACAAGTGTAGTGCATTTTGGTCTTTCACAGTAATTTTGGCTACTTCAGCTAATCCCATGAAAGTGGTGAGCGGCCTGCGAAAATCGTGTGACGAACGATAGAAAAAAGTATCTAACTCTTTATAGGCTTGCTCAAGTTGGCGTGTGCGATCAGTCACTTTCAGTTCAAGACCTTCGTTTAACTGCCGGATAATTTCATTGCTTTCACGCAGTTCTTCCGATTGGGCTTGAATCTCTTCCTGCTTTTCGGCCAGCGCTTTGTTTAGTTCTGTTAAAGAAGCATTGGCTTCAGTCAGTTCTTCGGCTTGTGCTAATATTTCTTCGCTACGCTCGCCCAATTCTGTATTTACTTTTTGCAACGCATTGTTGGCTTCGCTTAGCTCTTCACTTTGTGCCGTTACCTCTTCATTTTTTTCTTGCAACTGCTTGTTGAGCGATTTGGTTTGGTGAGATGAACGGAACAATTGGTAGAACAGCACACCGGCTACTGCTAAGCCCAAAATAGAAATTAGAATGATGATACGTTGGTTATCAATTTTTTCCTGTTGATTCTCCAGGGCCTTTTGCTGCAGTTGGTCATTGGCTTGCAGTAACCGAATCTCTTGATTACGCTTATCGAGTTCGTAATTGCTTTGTAAGCTGAGTATGCGATTACTCAATGCAGAATTAGTGACCGAATCTTTTAGCTTTTCAAACAAGATTGAAAACTGCAGCGCTTCGCGTGTTCGGCCTTGCATACCCAAAAGATTTCTGCGCGTTTCGTAGATATTTACCAGCACAATTCCGTGACGTGTAAGGCGGGCAGTTTTTTCAGCGAGTGTTAGGTAGCGATGGGCTTCCGGGTAATTGCCCAACTTGGTGTACACACTTCCTAAATCGTAGTAGCCCCAAGCCATACCGCTCTGATGAAGAATTTCTTCTTTCAATTGTATGCTCTCCAGCAAATAGCGAAGTGCTTCTTTCAAGTTTCCTTTCGCCTCCTGGGTTTCGCCAATATTAGCCAGCGTAGAGGCAGTTCCTTTTTTGTCGTTAGTGTTTTTTCGTATAGCGAGAGATTTTTCAAAGAAAAGAATTGCGCTGTCATATTTCTTTTCAAATTTTAAAATCAACCCCTTTTGGTTATACGCACGGGCAACATCAGAAGTGAATCGGTTGGCTTCCGCCAATTGTAATGCTTTGCCAACAAACTGATTGGCCATAGCCGATTGCTTGAGCCGATAAAAATTTCGACTGATTCCGATTAAGGCAAGCACCTCATCGTTGAGAAATGATTTTTCTTCGGCCACTTTCAGCGCCTCGTAGTAGTTTTTTAAGCTGATGTCGTAATCGCCAATTTCTTCCAACACTTCGCCCAAATCAATTAGTGCCTTTGTATAAGCTTTGAGAGACGAATTTTTCAGATAGAAACTTTTTACTTCTTCGAAATAAGCCAACCCCTCGGAATACTTTCCTTGCCGGAAGTAAATAATGGCTTTTTGATACTGAATGTCGAGTTGAATTTCGGTAGCAGAAGCATCGGCACGCACACCTTCAGCTTTTTTCAGGTAATCGAGTGCTTGCTCTAAGTTGGACTGCGATAGATGCCAGTTCGAAAGATTGACGTAAATATCGGCCAACAATACTTTATCCGGCAGATGTTCGCGTATGGCCCTCGCTTTTTCCAAATAAAAAAACTCTTGTTTAGGCAATGCAATGTTTCCATAGTATCGCCCCATGTTGCGATAGAGAACCGATAGATGCCAGGGATACAAACTGTCACTTAAAACGCGATAGGAATTAGTATACCAGATTTTTGCAGAATCATACAATCCCTGATTGCGATAGAAATTACCAAGCTGCGTAAGTGCATACCCTTGCCAGCCTCGATGTCCAATTTTTCGAGCTTCCTCGCCTCCCTTTTGTAAAAGTTGCAATGCTTTTTTCTTGTCACTCTTCAAATTGAAATAGAGTCCTTCATAAATTTCGGCCTGTGCCGTTCCCAGTGGGTAGTTCAATTGTTGCGAAAGCTCTTTTGTTTTTTGAATAAGCGCATACGATTTAGCTAGATCGATAATCAGGTAATTAAACGATAGCGCATTGAGGGCATCTACTTGTTCCTTACCGGTAAGCGATTGCACACGTTCGTTCAGGCTATCGACTGTCGTATTTTGAGCAAATACGATTGATGAGAAGAAAATGAAAAACCATGCCATAACATGGCCAAATACAAAATGGTGGGGATAGCGCATTTGTATACAAAATAAACAAATGTTGCCGCAATACAGCAATAATTTTGTGTGGAGGTGTACGCCTAAATGATGTGTGGCACAACGATAGAAAAAGTGCTACCCTGCCGGGGTATGGAAGTTAATTGAATAGTACCAGAAAGTTTTGCCAATGTTTCCTTTACGATATATAGACCAAGGCCCGAACCTTGTGAGGACTCGTTGCCACGGAAAAACATGTCGAATATTTTCGAATGCAACTCTGGAGAAATCCCTTGCCCGTTGTCTTCCACATGCAACGTAAATGAGCTCGCTGTGAATTGGTGATGCAGCCGGATGTATTTATTTTCTTTGCGAGCATCGTGGTAGCGAATAGCATTTGCGATTAGGTTAGCCAATACTACCCGCAGTCGTTTGCTATCATTGGTAACCATCAGTTGCGAAGGAATTTCGTTTTGAAATTCGATGCCCGCAGCGTCTGAGCTATACTTCAGCGATTCCCAAATTTCATTGGCGATAGTGGCCGGCTGAACAGCTTCGCGCGTAATTTCCAATCGGTTGTTGCGCGAGTAATCTGTAATTTCTCTGATGAATGAATCGAGCGAAGCTAGCCGCTGCAGAATCATTTCATCGTATTGCTTACGCTCATTTTCTGCCGCGGTTTGACTGGATAAACGAACGAGCCCTTGAACGGAAAGTAAGGGTGCGCGCAAATCGTGTGAAGTGCTGTAAACAAAACGGTCGAGTTCTTCATTCAACTTTTCCAACTGTTGGTTGCTTTTAAGCAGCTGGCTAGCATTTTCATGATTTAAGCTGATCAGCAAGTACACGGCCATGATCGAAACCGGAAATGCAATGGAGAAATTGATTACCTGATTCAGTTGAATATATTCTTCCGAATAATTGCGGAAGGTAAGTAATTGAACAGGGCCTAACACAGCCATGGTAAAAAGGATAAAACTGAAAAGAGCAAAACCCAAAGCGATTTTGCGTTGGGTAAAATTAAAAACGGCAAATGACCCAAGCGAAACTGGGATAAAAAAAACAAATGCGCCCGTGTTTAAACTTTCACTCGATACAATAAGGAAGAGCAACACATTGAATGTGGGAAAGAGAAGGAAATTGGCAATAGCGTGTTTCTGCTGACGATGAAAAGTTAGAGATACTAAGATGATCAGAAACCCAATACCGTAAACTACGATCGATTCGGTAAGAGTGTGCCATTGCTCTATGTCCATGAAAATATAAAAGGCAATCACCGCCAACGCGATAAATCCATATTGCCCGGAAAGCATAACCTGACGATACTCATGGATGGATTCGATGTAGGCTGTTTTGCCGATAATCAGATTGCGAATGACTCTTTTCATAAATGACTTCGCAAAAGTAGAGCAAGAATTTCAGGCGGTTTTGTGCAAATGAGACGTTAATCAATTCATGCAATATTTAACCCAAATCTTCCACAAAAGACCTTTGCCGGATGGCAGACCACTAGCGGGGATTAGTTTAAACCAGATATTTTGTTGCCCTACGCATCAAATGGCCGTTAAATAGGCTCGTAAGGTTTAAGCGAATTCCAATACAATTTCAAGTATTTGGTATGAAGAAAAGATCAATTCCGTAACCCTCCTATCTTTGCCTCGGTTGACGAATTAAGTATTTATGCTCGAATCAGTTTACAGCGATCTGGTTTCCACCTATTCACAGAATATCGATTTAAATCAGAAGCTATGGGTAGAATTGAAAAGAACGTATCAGTCGAAAGGCCGGCATTATCATACTCTTGAACATCTGGAAAACTTGTATGCCCACCTTTTGGAAATGAAGCCTCATATTCAAAATTGGCATGCGATTTTGTTCACCTTGTTTTACCACGATTTTGTTTATGGTATCCATAGCTCGGACAATGAAGAAAAAAGTGCCTTTAGTGCCTTTGACAGAATGACGCAATTGACTGTACCTAAGCGATTAATTGAAATCACCCGATCACAAATTCTGGCTACTAAAGCACACGAACTTTCGCCCGATGAGGACACCAACTATTTTACCGATGCAGATCTTTCTGTATTGGGGCAAGACCGGAAGACCTACAGTTTGTATTCTCAAGATGTGCGCAAAGAGTATAGCTTTTATCCAAACCTGATTTATAACCCCGGCCGAAAGCGAGTGCTGCGACATTTTTTGACAATGCCCCGCATCTATAAAACAGAATTTGCTTTTCAAAGATGGGAGAACAACGCACGAATAAATCTGCAATGGGAGTTGGATAGTTTGGCCGGCATTGGTTAGATAACCATTTTCTTGAGCGAGTGCTTGCCGTTCAATGTGTTTTTCCTATTTTCGTTTTACCTGTTTGAAGCGATGTTATTTGGTTAATCAGCTTGCAGATATGGTGCAGGCTAGGCAAAAAAACTAGAGAAAAACTTAACCTAATACATATGCTTAAAATTCGTGTTACTATTCTGGCGCTTTTGGTTGCCACGATCTCTTTCGCTCAGGAAATCGATAGCACTGAAATTCGAATTCAGTCTATTGAAAATTCATTAAAGTATCAAACCGGAACAATCGAGTTGGCCAGCGGAAACGCCACCCTTACAGTACCCAAAGGATTTCGATACCTCGATCAAAATCAAAGTATTTTTGTTTTAACCGACTTGTGGGGAAACCCAGCCGACTCAAGTGTACTTGGATTGCTGGTGCCTGAAAACAGAGGTGTGCTCGCAGCCAACAGTTGGGTGTTTACCATCAAGTTTGATGATATGGGTTTTGTGAAGGATGAAGATGCAGATGATATTGATTATGATGATTTGTTGAAAGAACAACAAAAAGAAACTGACGAGGCAAACCCTGAACGGATCAATCAAGGCTACCCACCCATTGAATTTGTAGGATGGGCTTCTGCACCCTACTATGACAAAGAGAAAAAAGTATTGCATTGGGCTAAAGAACTTCGCTTTGGTGAAGACAGTTTGAGCACACTCAATTATAATCTCCGCATTTTAGGTCGTAAAGGTGTATTTGTGGTAAATGCAATAGCTACCATGCCGGAGCTGCCGGAAGTGAAAGCAAACATCGATCAAGTACTTGGAAGCATTCAATATAAAGAAGGCCAAACCTATGCCGACTTTGATCCGGAGTTGGATGAAGTTGCTGCGTGGACGATTGGCGGACTGGTTGCCGGAAAACTATTGGCCAAGGCCGGTTTCTTTGTTATTTTTCTCAAATTCTGGAAAGTAATTGCGTTGGCTTTTGCCGGTGCAGGCGGTGCCATTTGGAATTATTTTAAGAAAAAGAAAGGCGAAGAGCCAACACAAAAGCCAACGGCTTGATCCCGCATGAAGATATTAGTTCTATTTACTAGCATGATGCTTTGCTCAGTTTTAAATAGTAGATCAATGGGAATACTAGACAACTTTTTTAGAAGTAAATGGATTGAGAAAACAAATGTTAATGCGAAAGCAGATACAAGTGATCTTCTGCCTACAGCTGAATTGTTGGAAGAAATGAAATTCTGGGATATCATTTCAAAATCCATTAAGTCGACTAAAAATCAGGAAGACCAAGAGGAATTTCTGATTAGAGAACTAATGAAATTATCACCAAAGGAGATTGTAGGTTTTCGATTGAGAACAGACTATCTACTTTATCATTCATATAAATCAGAATGGTGGTGTGCTGCCTATATTATGAATGGAGGATGTTCGGATGATGGTTTTGAGTATTTTCGATGCTGGGTAATTTCCCGCGGACGACAAGCTTATGAAATGGCAATGGCTAATCCTGACAACTTGGTTGATCAGCTTGACAAAACATTAGAAAGTTATGATTTCGAAGGTTTTTGGTATGTAGCACTGAATGCATTTAAAAGAAAAACGGGAAAGGAACTTTACGACTACATTGATAACGCTAAATTCAAAATGAAAGAGGGGGCATACCCAACATTTGAATTCAATTGGCAAGAAGATAATCCGGAGAGTATGAAGCGAATTTGCCCACGCCTGTTTTCTAAGTTCAATAACTGAATAAAACATATCGGTGATGAATCAGGAACTTTGGCAGCGAATTGTCGACTATAATTTATATGACCCGCCAACGGAATATTCATTTTCCATTCGATTGGCTACAGAAAATTTCTGGACGAGTGATTTTACCGAGCGGGCCATTTTCGAGTATAAAAAATTTATGTATATGGCAGCCACTTCCGATCGGATGGTTTCTCCTTCGGAAGTAGTAGATGCCGTATGGCATCAGCATTTAGTATTTACACAATCGTATCAAAGTTTTGGTGATTTGCTCGGTAAGCAGATACAGCATGTGCCGAGCACACATACCCGCGAAGAGGCAGACCGATTTAAAAAAGCGAGAGAGCACACTCGGAAACTATATGCTGAAAATTTTGGAGTGCCTCCGTTCGATATTTGGGAATGTGCCTCTATGTATGATAGCCTGAATCTTCCAAAAGCAAAGTGGAAAATTCGATCCTTTGTTATTGCTGGTATTTTGGCATTTGCATTTTTAATCGTTCCGTTTTATTATCTACTGGAGCCACTTTACCGACATATACCCAATCCTGAATTTTTATTTGGGTTAATGGCAATAGCACTAGGGTTATTTATCTTTTTATGGAATTTCACTAAACGCCAAATAGAACAAGATGCATGGCAATTTAAAGAGCATACGTTTATTCAAAAGCTAGCACCGCTTGAATTGATTTATCTGGAGAAACAGAATTTGTTTCCAGTTGTCACTGCTGTAGTTAATGACTTGATCAAGAAGGATGTCGTTTTTATTAACCCAGATAAGAAATTAGAAATAAAGCGACTCGAACAAGTTCAGTCTGCTGAGCAATTACAAGTGGTGAGTGAATTAACCTATTGGAAACAATCATATTACTCAGCGCTGGCACCACGCCTGTTGAAGAAGCCCATGTTTCAGCGAATTGAAAGAAGTATGGATGCTTTTAAGAAGTATTATAGTAAGTCAACTAGGTTTGTGAAGCTCTTCCAGAAAAATTTTGTGGTATTAGCATTTTTGATGATGCTGGCTCTGATTCGATTGATTACAGGTTTGGTACACGGTATGCCAGCGGGATATATATTTATTGTGGTGCTGCTTCTGCCGGTGGCAATTGCATTTTTCTTATATGGCCTTACCAAGCTCATGTGTACGCATGCCATTCCTGAATTGTACAGACAAAAATTGAAAGGAACGCAAATGGAGCAAAATGATAGCAACTGGCGATATTTTTTGTACGGCTCAGCTGCTTTGTCACCCTCTTTTGAACCTATCGTAATTCATGTAGAACAAAAATCCGGTGATAGTTCGGGTTTTTCGAGTGATGCTTCCTCCGGTTCATCCTGTGGTTCATCTTGCGGTAGCTCGTGCAGCAGTTGTGGTGGCTGCGGAGGCGATTAGCTTCAAATATCAAATCAAACAACTTTAAAATTTCTTTTTGAAAAACGCAACTATATTTACTGCAATTACGATTAATATCATGTTTCTAGATTAAAGTCATTCCGAATGAAAAAAACCAAGCTGGGAGAATTTGAAGAATTAGTGCTCTTAACTGTAGCTGCCTTGCAAGAGGATGCCTATGGTGTTGAAATAAAAAGAGAACTCGAACGTAGGCTGAACGAAACACTGAGTGTAGGTTCCATTCAATCAGCGCTTAAGCGCATGGAAGAAAAAGGATTTTTGACATCTGCATTTGGGGAAGCCACTCAGGTAAGAGGAGGGAAGCGCAAACGAATTTATTCAACCACCTCATATGCGCACAAAGTGCTTCGCGAAATGAAAGACATTCGTGCGGGCTTATGGAACGACATGCCCAAGCTAGCTTTCAAGCTGAAAGCATCGATTGCTTAGATTCAACCACAGATCCTTATGGATAATAAAGTCTTACAAAATTCTACCATTGACATCAAAATAAAATTGGCTTCCTTGTGGGCAGCCGTGATGTGTTGCTACATCTATGGAGATTATTTTTCATTTTATGTGCCTGGTAAACTAGACAAGTTCCTTCAAGGGCAAACGATGTTAGATTCTCCGGTCAAATTATTCGCAGCATCGGTACTGATGGCCGTTCCATCGGTCATGATTTTTTTATCCATCGCCTCGCGTGCTCCAATTAATCGCTGGTTGAACATCGTGTTTGGTGTATTCTACACCAGCATCATGGTGCTGATAGCTTTTATTTCTATTGCACCTTGGTGGACATTCTATGTTTTTTTGGCAATAGTTGAAGCCGTGCTTACTTCACTCATTGTATGGTATGCATGGCATTGGCCAAAAGGTAAGTTGAACAATTAATGAATTCGCGCATGACAAATCAAATTTTGTTCCGTACCAACAATAGTATGGCTCGCCAAGCCGGTTTGTTTTACTTAGGCGTAGTGCTTACCGGAATTTTTAGTTTGATGTACGTGCCATCGCAGTTGATCGTGTGGAACGATGCAGCGACTACATTCAAAAATATTTCTGCCTCCGAAACTTTATTTCGCTGGGGAATTGTCAGCAGCATGGCCTGCTACGTGTTCTTCATTTTTTTGCCACTCAGCTTGTTTCGATTGTTGGAATCTATCAGTCGCTGGAATGCCTACCTGATGGTGGTGCTGTCTATCGTGAGCGTTCCGATTTCATTCATCAACCTATCGCATAAATTTTCTATTCTCACCTTGCTTCACCCGGAACTTCCTTCCACCCTCACGCAAGAACAAGTGCAAGAGCAAGTGATGTTTCATTTGAATGCATACAATGATGGCATTCTCATCGCTTCCGTTTTTTGGGGACTCTGGTTGTTTCCGTTTGGTTATCTGGTTTTTAAATCAGGCATTTTACCGAAAGTGTTAGGCGTCCTTTTGATGGTCGGTTGTTTTGGCTACCTGATCAATATATTGGCGAATGTGGTTAACCCAGCTTATACGGAACTTGGAATTGCCGGATGGGTTCGCTTGCCGGCTTCACTGGGCGAAATAGGAACATGCCTCTGGTTGCTCATGATGGGCGCGAAAGAATATACAGCCGCTCAAAAATAACAGTTATTAATTATGCATACGCCAACAGATCCATCTCGCATTGTGCCACCCACATGGCCTTTAAAGTTGCTGCGATTTTTCCTGAAGAAGGAATTTATCGAAGAGATTGAAGGCGACATGGAAGAGCTGTTTTACGAAAATGTAAAAACAGAATCGATCGCGAAAGCAAAGTGGCGCTATACCTGGGATGCGATTAAGTTGTTGCGTCCCTCGCTCATGCGAAACTGGAAGTGGTTCAGCACCTTCAACCATTTGCCCATGATGCAAAATTATTTTAAAACATCTTCGCGCAGCTTGCTACGAAATCCACTGAACTCGTTTATCAATGTGTTCGGGCTGGCAATGGCGATCGGCTTTTGTATTTTGGGTTATGCGTTTGCGCGCTGGACAATCAACACTGATCAATTTCACGAAAACAAAAATTCTGTTTACCTCATCACCTACAAGGCACAGCGGAATAATGGTTTGCAAGAATATGGCAAATCACCACGGCCCTTGGGCGAATTGATGCAACAAGATTTTCCGCAAGTGAAGCGCATGTGCCGTGTGGAAGATGAGCCTGTGGTGGTAAAGTACCAGGATTTGGTTTTTCATGAGCGCGTGCGCTATGCTGATGCTTCATTTTTGGAGATGTTTACGTTCCCGATGAAGTGGGGATCAGCCATTTCGCTTAAAGACATCAACAGCATCATTCTGAATGAGGAGATGTCGAAGAAGTATTTTGGTGATAGCAACCCGATCGGTGAAACCATCTTGTTGAAATTTGGCTCGTCCAAAAGTAAAGCATTTAAGGTAAGCGGTGTTGCTGCGAAATTTCCGGATGCGCACACCATCGACTTCAACTGCCTGATTCATTTTGATAACATCCGCACGTTACAAGACAACTATCGCGTAGACGACTGGAGTAAGACCGTGAGCGCCACGTTTGTGCAGGTGGAACAACCCGGAGACATCGCAGCTATGCAACTGCGAATGGATAAGTACAAAGAAGCCCAAAACAAAACAGTAGAGCCCGATTGGGCCATCGCGGAATTTGGTTTTCAACCTTTAGCCTCATTGCACATTCAATCTGAAAACATTCAAGATCATATTTCGGCCAGTTCGGAAGACAACTATTCATCCATTATGTTTCAGATTGCCATTGGTCTGGTCATGCTCATCTTGGCGTGTCTTAATTATGTGAACATTGCGATCGTATCGGCTGCAAAGCGTTTGAAAGAAATCGGAGTACGCAAAACGATTGGAGCTACGCGTACAGTTATGATTGTTCAGTTCTTAACCGAAAACGTGGTGATCACCTCTGTTGCTCTTGTGATTGGTTTAGGCTTAGGCATCTTATTTTTTATTCCATGGATGGAAGGCATGTTTCATTTCAGCATGGAATTTTCATGGACAGATCCGACTTTGTGGATTTACTTGCCGGCTATTTTATTTTTTACAGGTATTTTATCGGGCATCTATCCTGCATTTTACATTTCCCGTTTTGAAGTAGTTACCATTCTGAAAGGAACATTGCAGTTTGGAAAACGCAATCCCCTCACCAAAGTATTTCTAGGATTACAAATTGTGTTGGCTTTATTGTTGATCACATCAGCTGTGTTGTTCACACAGAATTCAGATTATGTTTCCAAGCGCAGTTGGGGCTACAACCAACATCAAGCCATGTATGTGGCAGTTCCTAATTATGCTGGCTTTGATAAATTGCGCGCAACAGTTTCGGAAGACCCAGATGTGCTTTCAGTGGCAGGGTCAGCACAACATTTGGGAAGGGGAAATGTCACCACCATTGTTCGATTAGGAACCAGAAATGAACCAGTCGATGAATTGGCTGTAGATGCACATTATCTCGAGACGATGGGTATTCAAGTTCTGCAAGGACGAAATTTCAAAGATCAATCTGAGAGCGACAAACGATCTGTTATTGTAAACGAATTGTTCGCACAAACAATGAACCTGAGCGAACCAGTTGGTGCTACCATTAAAATCGATAGCGTTTCGTTTGACATTATTGGCGTGGCCAAAGATTTTCACAGTTACAGTTTTTTTGAAAAACTCAAGCCTTCGATTTTCCGAGTAGCAGATAGCAGCGCTTATCGCTATTTAGCTATGAAAATTGCACCACGACAAGAGCGCGAAGCTTATCAGCGAGTACAGGCTGAGTGGGCAGCGCTATATCCCGAAGTGCCTTTTGCCGGAGGCTATCAGGAAGATGTGTGGGGAAATTATTACACCACCATGAACAATCACGCTCAGTTTTGGAATGTCATCGCGTTGATGGCGATCGTACTGGCCAGCCTGGGTTTGTATGGCTTGATTACGTTAAACGTCTCGGGCAGAATACGTGAGTTCAGCATTCGCAAAGTGATGGGTGCAGGTGCGGGCAGTTTGTCATTTACCATTTCTAAAAACTACATCCTGTTGATTGTGATTTCCATCGCGATCAGCGCACCGCTTACCTATCAATTGATGATAGCCATGTTTGACTTTGCGTACAGCTATCACATGCCAATTACTTTTACCAGCGTACTGATAGGAATTGCTATTTTGGTAATCGTTTTACTCGCCACTATTTCTACACAAATAAGAAAGGTAATCAAAGCCAATCCTGTTAAAGGACTAAAAGTGGAGTAAGATAGTACGGCTACCCATAGGTAATTATTTGGTAGGTTGTTCGTATTTTTAGAGAATGACGAAACCAACAACTATATCAGTATTGGCGGAAACATTACGGAAACAATCTTCACTCTCTGAAAAGAAAATTGCCAAGGTTGTTGCAGCCTACAAACCATTCCCTACCAAACACAATCAAGTGTTGGTGCGTAAGGGAGACATTGCGAAATATTTGTATTTCGTAGAGAAAGGGTATTTGCGTGTATTTGTCACCGATGCATCGGGTAATCAATTCACCCGTTTTTTAATTGAAGGAGGTATGGAAGGCACAGCCTTTCCCAGTTTTATTTCCCAGAAAATTTCTTCCGCTTCTGTGCAATGTGTAGGCAAAGCCGAAGTGCTGCGCATCAGCTATGACGAACTTCAAAAATTATATCAGGCAGTACCGGAATTTGAGCGACTGTATCGAAAAGTTATTGAGATGGCCTATGTGTCATCAATCCATCGCATCGAAACTTTAATATCCATGAACTCGCGCGAGCGTTACCTTCAATTGTTAAAAGAAAAACCAAAGTGGTTTCAGCAATTGCCGGCCAATGTCATTGCAGAATATCTTGGCATTACGAAGGAAACACTTTCACGTTTAAAATCGGCCAAGTGATTTTGTTGACATTTATCAACAGCTAAGTAATGGCTGCACTCGTTCTTTACGGTGAATTAATGAGCCTCCCATTTTTAAATGACTCATGAGTAAATAACCAATTCGCAGATGAGCAAGCAATCGCCTCCTTCCAAAATTAAATTAACCATGGCCACCCTTTTATCCGGCCTGCTCTGGTATTTCGCAATCGGCATCAGCGGTCAGTTTGGATTTTTATTGTGGGTGGCTCCCTTACCCATCTTGTGGATTTCCCTTCAAACTTCCGGACGTATTTCATTTTTATGTGCGTGGTTGGCATACTTCTTAGGTCGCTTGAGTTGGATTCCTTTTCTGTTGGTGTTAATGCCCGTGGTGCCTATCATCCTCGTTACATTGCTGCCACCTTTCATATTTGGGCTCTCTATTTTGCTCAATCGCTGGATTGTTTTGAAGAGCCAAAGCCCTTGGTCAGTACTTGCATTTCCTGCTATTGTTGCAGCGATCGAATTTTTAATTTTTAATAATCCCGTAGACGGCACTGCCGGAAGCTTGGCGTACACGCAATCCAATTATGTGACAATTATTCAACTCGCATCTGTTACCGGCATTTGGGGAATTGTGTTTCTCGCTTCACTATTTCCAGCAGCAATTGCTTTGCTCCTGTATTTCCGTAATCAGCGCAAAATGCAAATCACATTGGTATGTATTTCTGGATTAGTTTTAATCAGCGCATTTGTGTTCGGTATAGTTCGTTCGACACAGCCGAAAGACGTCAACGAAGTAGTAGTTGGAATTACAAGTGCTTCCGAAGATTTATATCAAGTAGAATCAAGCCGGGCAACCATGCGTGAACGAATAGTGCAGCAGTATCAACAACAGATTGAATCACTGGCGAAACAAGGCGCACAATATGTATTGTTTCCGGAAAAAATATTTACACTACATGAGGTAAGTAAAGATTCATTACTGACTGTTTTGAAAGGCACCGCATTACAGGCGCAAACAACTATCATAGGAGGTATTGCTGTTCGTAAGAAAACGTCACGAATAAATCTGGTGGAATTCATTTCTCCGCGTGGATCAATTCAGGAATATCAGAAACGATTTCACGTCAAAGGATTTGAAGGCGATTTTGAACAAGGCAATAAGGTTGGTTTTTTAAAAGAAGTGCCGTTTGCCGGTGGCATGGCCATTTGCAAAGACATGGACTTTCCTGCATGGCTACGCGAGTATCAACAAGTTGATTTACTTTTTGTACCTGCATGGGATTTTGTGCAAGATGGTTGGCTGCATTCGCGCATGGCGATTATGCGAGGTGTCGAAAACGGATACACCATTGTACGCGCAGGTAGGCAGGGTCGGTTGACCGTCAGTGATTATCGGGGCGTAGTGATAGCCGAAGCAAATGTTGAAAATGGAGAGGCGTCATCGCTTCTAGCCAAAGCACCAATCTATCATATTAAAACCACTTATTCCAAATGGGGCGATTGGTTTGGGTGGCTCTGTATTTTCCTCACTGTAGTTTTCACGGTTCAAGCATTCGTAATCACTAACAGAAAAAACCAGGTCAATTGAAAAAGTAAAGTTTCATTTTAATCATGCGGCCCCTCATCGCCCACCGCACATAGCCACGCGGCTTCGGCCGGGCTGTCGGCACTCGCCACCCAACGCACATTCCACTTCGGGCTCAAACAAATGCCTCCATCTCTGGCCGAGTGCAGAGTACCTGATGATCGTCAGACCCACTTAAAAGCTGCAAGTTTCTTTCTGTTTGGTTATGTATATTTGAGAATGGACAACAATCTCGATTTGTTCTATCCAATAGGATTTTACATACAACGGAGGTTTTCATGAGTTCGGAATTCAACAAAGATTATGGTCAAATACTGCAAGAACTGAAAGAGAAAATCAGGCAGGCAAGGCTTCGCGCCTCGGTGGTTGTAAATGCTCAATTGCTTCACATGTATTGGGAAATAGGCCAAACCATTTTAGAACAGCAGAGCAAACAAGGTTGGGGTGCTAAGATTATTGATCGATTAGCTGCGGACTTGAAGATGGAATTCGAAGATATGAAAGGCTTATCAGTTCGAAATCTTAAGTATATGCGAGCCTTTGCTGAGGCTTATCCTGCATTTGTGCAACCACTGGTTGCACAAATGCAAAATGCAGAAAGTCAAGATGTTAAAATTGTGCAATCACCCGTTGCACAATTAGGCCAGTTGGTAAGTCAGTTGCCATGGGCGCATAATATTGTACTACTAACTAAACTGCCAAACTTGGAAGAGCGGCTTTTTTACGCTCAGAAATGTATCCAAAATGGTTGGAGTAAGACAATACTAACTCACCAAATTGAGAGTGGCCTTATTGCAAGACAAGGCAAGGCCATTACCAACTTTGAAGACACATTGCCCAAGTATCAATCCGATTTGGCTAAAGAGACATTCAAGAATCCATACCTATTTGATTTTCTTGGTATAGGTGAAGAAGTACATGAGCGCGAATTGGAGAAAGCACTTGTTAACCACATTAAAAAGTTTTTGCTTGAGTTGGGACGGGGCTTTGCTTTTGTGGGCAATCAGCAAAACTTAGTTGTCAATGGTGACGATTTCTTTCTGGACTTACTTTTTTATAATTATCACCTGCATTGTTTTGTGGTATTTGAATTAAAGGTTGGCGATTTTATGCCAGAGTATGCGGGCAAACTTAATTTTTATATTAACACGATTGACAAGCAAATTAAAGGCGCAAACGACAAGCCGACTATAGGTGTACTATTGTGCAAAGCACCTAATGAAACAGTGGTGAAGTTTGCCTTAACTAATTTCAGCATAAGATTTTCCAGTAAGTTTGCCTTCAGCTAAATCCTGGCATGCTTCTAAAAGCGAATAGTAATACTTTTCAGCTTGAAGCTCGGACCAAACTTCATACGTGTACTCCCAAATTTTAGAGAGATCTTCTAACGCTTTATTTGAAAGAGCGTATTTTGCCATTTTTACGTTTTGCGGATTTCAATTTTTCCAGATGTTTCTTGGGGTTGAATTCTTTGATCATGCCGCTTTCAAAACCTTCATGAATTGCTTTTCGCAATGCAACCACTTTTGCTTCTTCTTCTTCCAGCAAGCGAAGTCCAGCTCGGATCACTTCGCTCGCGTTTTTGAATCGACCGCTCGATACTTTACTGTCAACAAAACTTTCAAAATGGTCTCCGAGAGAGATTGAGGTATTTCGTCCCATGATTATTCAGTTTAAACAAAATTACCAAATTTTGGTACAGTTTAGAAAAATTTCAGCCATTGGTAGCACAGATTTAATATAATATAATCTATTGACTAAATTGTTTCAGATGATGATCAATATGTTTGTAAATGAATTGGCCCCACTCTTTCCGCGAAAGCGTTCCGAAAAAAGGATGTGGAAATAAAGTAGAGGCTTGAATGACTTTATCTAGATAGTTGATCAAATCACTCTTTTCACTTTCAATCTCTTTTAATTGAAATGAATTCTTATCCTTATTCATTTCGTTTGGTGTCATCGATCCTTTTGGCCACGGCAATGCGGAGAAGGAAATCCATTTTACCAATGATGTTCGCATTAATGCCGAACCTTGCGTAACCGATGGAATTTCGCCCAATGCCAATTGAAGTTGTCTCTTGCAGTGTACCACCATTTCTTCAACGGTCATCGTGCCCCATTTTCGTTTGCCGCTGGTGGAAAGAACAGCGATCCGCTCTTTTAAATTCAACAAATCAGCTGGATTCAAAATTGTCTTCATGATATCGAATGTTAGATTTTATACGACTGGCGCACCATCCAGAAAAACCATGTCTCCGGCAACAAGCGTTTGAGCGGCAATAAAAGATTAGCAGGATAAGCAATCGGGTACCTCATTTTTGTGGATGAATCGTTGGCTGCTTTAAAAATCACTCGCGCTACGGACTCAGCCGAAGCGCCTTTGTCACCGGCATCCATACTCACTGCTTCACATTTTTTAACAAACTCATTATAGTCGTTGGTGTAGTCGGGTTTCATGAACGCACGACTTCTGCCATAGAATTCTGTTTTAATCGCACCGGGTTCGACTAATTTAAGCCGGATGTTAAATGGTGCCACTTCATATTGCAACGATTCTGTAAAACCTTCTACTGCCCATTTGGTTCCGTGATAAATACTGTACAGCGGAAAAGCGACACGGCCACCCACACTAGCGATTTGTATAATCGTACCTTTTTTCTGCGTACGCATGATTTTCACAGCCTCGCGAGTTACGCGCATCAATCCAAACACATTCGTGTCAAATTGTTTTTCAATGAATTCATCAGTCATTGATTCAAAAACTCCATCGGCTCCGAATCCGGCATTGTTTACAACAACCTCAATGGTACCAAAGTCTTTTTGAATCGTCTCCAATGCGCTGTGAATACTTTCACTTTGAGTCACATCGAGCGCGTAGAGTTTTACATTGGGAAGTTTGTTCAGCTCAGTTTCTTTTTCGGGTGTGCGCATGGTGGCTGCCACATTCCAGCCTTGCTCACTAAAATAAATGGCGGCTGCTTTTCCAATTCCAGATGAACTGCCGGTAATGATTACTGTTTTTTTCATGGGGTTTGTTTGATGAGTGAATAAATATTCAGTTAATGGGTAAAAAAATTATTTTCGAATACTGGCCCAAGCCATGGCAAAGAGTTCTTCTTTCAGTGCCGGAGTGATTTTGAGCGAGCCATCATAATGCAGTTTTACAATTTCGATGATGGGCCCCATCAGTTGACTGAGCAGCAATGCTACGGGAAGTTTTTTGATAATACCTTGTTTAATTCCATCAGCCAAAAAATCTTCCAATGGCTTCAATAACAAATCGCCTTGTTGTTTAGTCTTTTTGGTGAGGTAGCTGGTATGTGTAAATTGTTCAATGAATTTCATGCGCTCTGGCTCATTCAAACTGATGGTGAAGTAATTCAACCATAACTTTTTGAACGCCACTGGAAAAGACTCCGAAGGGTCGAATACGGACATCATCTGTGTCACCTTACTCTTTTTCAAGTGATAATACAGT
>JABFSO010000384.1 GCA_013140555.1 Cyclobacteriaceae bacterium
AACTCTTCTTTATCCTTGCTGATGAAGGTGCCGCGATTGATTATTGGATCAATGAATCGGCACTGTCGGTACACATTGATATTTTAGATAACAATGGATTGCCCATTCGCACCTTCAGCAGCAAGGATAAAGAAGAGTTGCTCGACACGATTTCACTGCCACATCCTACCTATTGGCTGCGTCCTAGCCAAATTGTTTCAACACAGGCAGGCCATCACCGCTTTTATTGGGACTTGCGCTATCCGGAACCAAAAGGAAGCAACAGACAATTAGGTATTGCGGCTGTTTGGCATAATACGCCTAGCGGACCGGTAGGACCGTATGTGGCCCCGGGCAAATACAAAGTACGTTTAGTAGTGGATGGTGTTGCGCAAGAGCAAACGCTGGAAGTAAAACTAGATCCACGGGTTTCGATCACCGATATTGATTTAAGAGCGCACTCCAATCAATCTATGATTTGTTATAGAGCCTATCACGATTTGCAAGCTGCTTATGAGCAAATCGAAGCAGAATTGAGTGACAAAAAAATCAAGTGGGCCAAAGGGAAGAAAGAAATGGTGATCGCTTTGCGCGGAGAAGGAGCTCCGGAAAATCCGGATGTGATGTATGGTAGCATCACCGAAGTGCCGATGGAGCAGGAAACCATTGTAGGTTGCCAGGAGAAATGGTTGCACCTGATGGCACTCGTACAAAGTTCAGATACAAAACCAACACAAGCTACCATCAACAGCATCAAGAAGCTCAAAGAAATTACGAATGGCCTTGTTTTACGCTGGAATAAATTGAAATGATGTTGTTAGAAGTAAAAGGAGTAAGCAAGAATCTCGATGATCGAATTGTTTTACAGTCCATTCATTTAAAATTTGAAAAGCATCGGAAGCTGGTAATAGCTGGTGAAACCGGATCGGGAAAAAGTACCTTGCTGCGAATGATCGCAGGTCTTGACCAACCAACCGAAGGAGAGATCTACTTCAAAGGGGAACGCATCCGTGGAGCCGAAGAAACACTCGTGCCGGGACATCCGCAGATTGCTTACCTGCCACAACATTTTGAACTGCAAAAGTTTTTGCGTGTAGAACAAGTGCTGAATTATGCCAATCAACTCAGCGCCAAGCAAGCGAATGAACTATTTGCTATATGTCAGATAGATCACTTACTCCAACGAAAGACGAATGAACTTTCAGGTGGAGAGAAGCAGCGCATTGCTTTATGCCGATTATTAATAGGCAAACCACAGCTTTTATTGTTGGATGAACCGTTCAGTAATCTGGATCAGATTTTAAAAAGCATTTTAAAACAAGTGATTGAACAAATTGCTGAGCGACTCAAAATCTCAATGGTGTTGGTATCGCACGATCCGGATGATACACTCCCGTGGGGTGATGCTTTTATCATCTTACGAAATGGAAAGATAGTACAAGAAGGAACAGCGCAACAAATCTATCACACACCAGTGGATGAGTATGTAGCGGGTTTGTTTGGAAAATTCAGTGTGGTGCCCACCCGATTATTTCCCGGCAAGGGAAAAGGTAAAGAATTTATTGCCAGACCTGAAGACTGGAAGATTTCGGAAAAAGTGTTTACGAACGCGAAGCGAGCCAAAGTGATAAAAAAGGAATTTATGGGAAGTAAGTTTTTGTACACGTTGCAAGTTGGAAAACTAAATATTTCAGTTGATGCCCCCGCACTCAAAAATGAAACGCTGCCGGATGTTGTATTTGTTCAGTATCGCGCAAGCAAGTAATAAAATTCGTAACTTACTTTTAAACTAGTTTGTCTAACGGACGCTAAAGTTGTATGAATACACCCGAAATCACTGTAAAGGATATTGCTAGTAAATTGCGTGTGTCATTATCCACCGTTTCGAGGGCACTTAATGGACATGAGGATGTGAGCCCGGAAACCAAGGAGCGAGTATTGGAGATGGCGCGGCAATTGAATTACTCTCCCAATCACGCAGCGCGTAGTTTGCGCACCCATCGCACGCGCACATTGGGCTTAGTTGTTCCGGAAATCTCTAAACACTTTTTTTCGAATGTGTTAAGCGGCATTCAAGAGTATGCTTCTTCACTTAATTACAGTGTGGTGATCAGCCAGTCGCTGGAATCATTTTCCATGGAACAGAATCATTTGCAACAACTGGTATCGGCACGAGCCGATGGTATTTTGATTTCCTTATCCAATGAAACGAGTCACGGGGAGCATCTTCGTAAATTATTGGAGCGCGATATTCCGATTGTGATGTTCGATCGCGTGCTGGAAGACTTGCCGGTTTCAAAAGTGGTAGTCGATGATCAAAAGGCATCGTTTCAAGCAGTAGAATATTTGATTAAAACGGGTTGTAAACGAATTGCTTTCATTGGCGGACTTACTAGTTTGTACGTGAGTAAGGAACGAGAAGCCGGCTACCGTCAGGCGTTATCGATGCATGGATTGCCAATGGACGAAGAGTTGATCATTCATTGCAATAACCTGAACCGATCTCCGCGCGAAGAGGTGACCAAACTGCTCCATTTGCCCAATCGCCCGGATGCGATTTTTTGTTTGAATGACCCGATTGCTATCGAAGCCATGCAAGTGGTAAAAGAATTTAATTTGAAAATTCCGGAAGATATTTCATTAATTGGTTTTACCAATGAGCCTACGTCCTATTACATCGAACCTTCGTTGACAACCGTGTCGCAACCTGCTTATGAAATGGGAAAGACAGCGGTTTCGCTCTTGATTGAACAATTAGAAAATCCAAAAACCTTCAAGCCGAGCACGGTGGTGTTGGGCACGCGGTTTATCATTCGCAATACCACCCGGTAAAGTTTCTGTAAGATTAAGATTACTGCGATGCTACGTTGATTGAAAGTAATTTACCAAAGATTGATTAACAGCATCCCGGTAGTTTCCACCAATGGGCACAGGCTTGCCACCTACATCAATTTCATGACTGCTGTACGATCTCACTTTGGGCATGGCAATGATAAATGATCGGTGCACACGCAGAAAAATGGCCGGATCAAGTTCTTCTTCAATTTTAGTAAGCGCGTATTTTGTAATGTGATGTGTAGTGGTGGTTTGAACTTTGATGTATTCCTTCTGGCTTTCGATAAATAGAATTTCATCCACCGGAATCACTACTTTCTTTTTGTCGGATTGAACGGTGAGTGTAGTGGGGCGCGTGGTGCTTGCCAGGACGGATTGTACTTTGTTCACTGCACCTAAAAACCGTTGAAATTCGATGGGTTTTAATAAATAATCAACCACATTTAATTCATATCCTTGCAGCGCATATTGATGAAATGCGGTGGTAAGAATTACTTTTGGTGGGTTCGGCAAACTCTTAATGAAATCAAGTCCTTTTAAACCGGGCAAGTGAATATCTACAAATAGAAGTTGAATCTTTTCCTGCTGCATTACTTCCAATGCATCAATAGCATCCGGACACACTTTTACTAATATTAAATAAGGAAGCTGCCGAATGTAATCCGTCAAAACTTCAGCCGCCAATGGCTCGTCTTCTACAATAAGGCAATGGATCATAAAGTGGATAATGGTATTGTTAGCTCTACTTTAAAGAATTGTTCAGTTGGTGTTATTTCAAGTTGGTGCTTTGGATAAAGTAATTGCAATTGTCTTTTGATATTGGTCAAGCCAATCTTAGTTACTTCGGCAGATGCTCGTTTACCTTCTACGGTGTTTTCAATGTGAGCATACAACACTCCATGGGTTAACTTGATTTTAATAACAATGGTCGATTCAAATCGCGATTCGCCAACACCGTGTTTAAATGCATTTTCGACAAAGTGAATCAGGATGAGCGGAGCAATCCGCTGAGATGGGTTATCAATTTCTGTTTCAAATTGAATTTTAAGGCGGTTGGAATACCGTAGCTTTTCCAGCTCGATATAATCTTCAATCAATTTCACCTCTTGCAATATCAGAATGTCTTCGTGTGAGGCCTCATATAGCATGAAGCGCATCAGCTTGGATAACTTCATGACAGCCTCGGCTGTTTGGTCAGAATTTTTTCGAGCCAATGAATAGATATTATTCAATGTGTTGAAAAGAAAATGCGGATTGATCTGACCTTTCAGATATTTAAGCTCAGCTTCGGTGTTCTCTTTCTTTAGCTCCATTTCGCGCATGCGCGACTGGTATTGCTTTCGCAATAGTTTAATCGAGCAGGCGCCTCCGGTTACAAATAGTAATGTAAAGAAATGATAAAACAAACTGCCAAAATTAAACCAGGATCCCGAATCAGAAGCGTGGTTTAAAATGAAACGCAAAATGATGGTGTGGTTGATGGTCGTCATCAAGATTAAAGAAATACTGAAAGCGCCCATCAAACTGCTGATCGTTTTTATAAGATTCCAACGGGCATCGACATAACGATCTAAAATATAAAAACAAGTGTATACCAAGGGCACTTTTACAATCAAAAGCGTCAGTTGAATAACTAACAGTTGAAGGTACTTTTCGATTTCAACGATTGAAGCTGGGATCAGTCCTGACCAATCAGCTGTGATATTGAGGTACGTCTTGAACAAGACATAGACAACCCAAAACAATAAATGATTTCGAAACCGATGCATAATTCAAAGTAAGTAAATCAGAAGGGGTAAAGCAAAGCTCGTAGGGGAACATGGGAAGATTGAAATAAAAGGCCAACATAGTTTTGTATGCATGATTTGATGGTTAGTTGACAAAATAGTGGGTTCAGTTGATAGGAATTATATATCAAAAATATTTTCTGTTTTTTTAACACTGCAATCATACTATTAATCAAAACGATATGATAAAACCAGTAGCCTGCGCTCTTGTATTTATTCTTTTTCAGCTTGAAGTAAATGCACAATCCAATTCATTTCAATCACCGCCATCTGCACCTGCATTGGTGGGAATAAGTCAAGTAAATACTTTCCTCAATGAACGTGACTTTGCACTGGCACCCGATGGCCGTGAAATTTACTTTACGATCTCAACACCAAAATCTACCTTTCAAACTATTGTATTTTGTCAGCGACTAAAAAACGGTGAATGGTCAGCTCCAAAAGTACCTTCATTCGCTGGAACGTACAGTGATTTAGAGCCTGCCTTCAGTGCCGATGGCAATACATTGTACTTTGCATCAAACCGACCGCTGGAAGGAAAAGAAGTAAAAGACTTTGACTTGTGGCGCGTAAAGCGATCTTCAAATGGCTGGGAAATTCCGGAACATTTGGGAAACACGATCAACACGCAAGCAGATGAGTTTTATCCTTCTATTACGAACAGTGGAAATTTATATTTTACCGCACAATACAAAGGAGGAGTGGGGCGCGAAGATATTTACATGGCGCAATTCATTAATGGTTCATTTCAGAAACCAGTCGTACTTGATACAGCAGTCAATTCGAAAATGTATGAGTTCAATGCGTTTGTCGCCCCGGATGAAAGCTACATTTTATTTACATCCTATGGGCGCAAAGATGACATGGGAGGTGGTGACTTGTACCTCAGTGTAAAGGACGCT
>JABFSO010000019.1 GCA_013140555.1 Cyclobacteriaceae bacterium
GGCGCTAATCTGGCCTCGTTCGAGGAAAAAATCTGGGGAATTGGCCCTACGGACGTCATTATTCTGCCGGAAATGTTTACTACAGGCTTCACCATGCAGGCAGGCCGACTAGCAGAAATGATGAACATGCGCACCTTCAAGTGGATGCGCCAAATGGCCGACCAAACCGGTGCATTAATATTGGGTAGTTTCATTGCTAATGTGCATGACCGCTTTTACAACCGTTTGTTGTGGATGGAGCCGGGTGGAAATTTTAAAACCTACGACAAACGCCATCTTTTTCGCATGGCGGAAGAACAGCAAGTGTATTCTTCCGGAGAAAGCTTGCTGATTGGGCACTGGAAGGGATGGAGAATTTGTCCGCTTATTTGTTATGATCTTCGTTTTCCGGTTTGGAGTCGCAACCGCTGGAATCCATCGTTGAAAAAACTTTCATACGATCTATTGATTTATGTGGCCAATTGGCCGGTTGTTCGCTCTTCTGCATGGGAGACTTTGTTGAAAGCAAGAGCCATTGAAAATCTGAGCTATGCGGTTGGTGTCAATCGTGTAGGGATTGATGGAAACGGCATTGAATACAATGGTCAGTCTTCTATTATTGGCCCGAAAGGCGATCTTATTTTTACGGTGGAAGGAGTAGAGTCTACCAAAACGATCGAGTTGAGCGCAAACGCATTGCAAGCTTATCGCGATCGCTTCCCTGCGTTCTTAGATGCCGATGATTTTTCAATCGACTCCGAGGCATTTGAGGAGAAGGATTTCTTGCATGGCCTCAGCTGATTTGAAAATTAATCGATTTGAAAATTTGAAAATGGATGGTGGATTCAATTCAACTTCTTTTTTTACCTGAAAATTTTCAATTCTATTACACTTCTTACTAACTCCAGTTTCATCTATCCTCAAACCGATTTCCAAATTACCGAATCATCGAATTATCAAATTTTCAAATTGAAGTTATGACCAAGAAAATTACCCGAGCCCTAATCTCCGTTTTTTACAAAGACAACCTCGAACCGATTATTCACGCACTAGCGAAAAACAAAGTAGAATTTGTATCTACCGGAGGTACACAGGAGTTCATTGAGAAGCTCGGTTATCCGGTAACGCCTGTTGAACAACTGACAGGATATCCTTCCATCTTTGGCGGACGCGTGAAGACGTTGCACCCCGCTGTGTTTGGAGGTATTCTCTTTCGCAGAGAAGATGCCGGAGATCTCAAGCAGGCGGCTGAGTTTAAAATCGGTCCGCTGGATTTAGTGATTGTGGATTTGTATCCATTCGAGGAAACCGTAGCGAAGGGCGGATCGGAAGAAGATATCATCGAAAAGATTGACATCGGTGGAATTTCGCTGATCCGCGCAGCAGCAAAAAATTTCAACGATGTGGTGATCGTTTCATCGCGGAACCAATACAGCGAGTTGCTTCAATTACTGGAAGCCAAAAACGGAGCGAGCGAATTAAGCGATCGCAAGCGCTTTGCCGCCAAGGCATTTGATGTTACCTCGCACTACGACTCCGCTATCTTTCAATATTTTAACCAAGAGCAACAACTGCCTAGCTTCAAGAGCAGCGTGCAGACTGGCCAAGTTTTACGTTATGGAGAAAATCCACACCAAAAGGGAGTTTACTATGGCGATATGGAAGCGTTGTTCGAAAAGTTAAATGGCAAAGAACTCTCCTACAACAACCTGGTTGACGTAGATGCAGCGGTGAATTTGGTGCAAGAATTTGCAGGAGAAAAAGCATTTGTCATCATCAAACATACCAACGCGTGTGGAGTGGCCACAGGAAAATCAGTGAAGGAAGCATACCTAAAAGCGTTTGCAGCCGACACACTATCGGCATTTGGCGGTGTGCTGGTAACCAACCAGCCGATTGATTTGCAGGCTGCCGAAGAAATCAACAAACTATTTTTTGAAATTTTAATAGCACCTAGCTTTGATGCGGATGCACTGGAGCTGTTGCGCACCAAGAAGAATCGCATTCTGTTGAAACAAAAGCAAGCGTTGAAAACCGCCAAGCAATTTAAAAACCTGCTCAACGGTGTGATTGAACAAGATGTAGACTTTAAAACTGATGCACGCGAAGATTTGAAAACGGTGACCAAAGTTGCTCCAACTGACCAAGAAGTAGCCGCACTTCTATTTGCGAGCAAGGTTTGCAAGCACACCAAGTCAAATACCATCATACTGGCGGTAGATGGGCAAATGATTTCGAGTGGTGTGGGGCAGACTAGTCGGGTAGATGCGCTCAAACAAGCTATCGAAAAGGCAGGATCGTTTGGATTGAGTTTGAAAGGAGCGGTGATGGCATCGGATGCGTTCTTTCCTTTTCCGGATTGCGTAGAGATTGCTTCACAACATGGCATTCGGGCGGTGATACAACCGGGCGGTTCCATTAAAGATCAGGACTCCATCGACTTTTGCGACCAACAAGGAATGGCAATGGTCTTCACTGGGTTCAGACACTTTAAGCATTGATTTTTAGTATCTTTACGTAAAAGAGAAGAGCATGGTAATCACGATAAATAAGGGAGAACGTAAATTGAAAAGCTTACCAGAGGCAGAAGGATTTCAAGCATTTAAATTCTTAGGCAAGGTAAAGGTAGATGGCGATGGTCTTTCGATTCAAAAACAAATGAGAAATGGTTGGAAAGAACGTATTCGTTGATGCCAACCAGA
Organism: Cyclobacteriaceae bacterium; assembly: GCA_013140555.1. Classification (GTDB taxonomy): domain Bacteria; phylum Bacteroidota; class Bacteroidia; order Cytophagales; family Cyclobacteriaceae; genus ELB16-189. The sequence continues at coordinate 2,682 of JABFSO010000019.1, forward strand.
TGCAATGATTGTAGCTTCGGCTATCAAGTATAACATGCCTTTGGTTTCAGCCGATGTAGATCTTTCTAAAGTAACAGAACTTCAATTGATACAATATTCTCTTTAATTCATAATTTTCGAAAAATTTTATTCAGCTTTATAGAATACAAAAACATAAATGGGACTTTTCGACTTTTTTACACAAGACATTGCGATTGACCTTGGCACGGCCAATACGCTTATCATCCACAAAGACAAAGTTGTGGTAGACGAGCCCAGCATTATCGCTATCGATAAAACCACCAACAAAGTGCTTGCCATTGGCCGCGAGGCAATGCAGATGCACGAAAAGACCCACGACAATATTAAAACGATCCGGCCATTGAAAGAAGGTGTGATTGCCGACTTCCATGCTGCCGAAATGATGATCCGTGGAATGATCAAACTGATCGACACCGGCAAGAAATTGTTTCCACCATCATTGCGCATGGTGATTTGCATACCTTCTGCCATCACGGAAGTAGAGAAACGTGCCGTTCGTGACTCAGCCGAACACGCTAATGCAAAAGAAGTGTACATGATTCATGAACCGATCGCTGCGGCTATCGGTATCGGCATCGACATTGAACAGCCGATTGGAAACATGATTGTCGATATCGGTGGAGGAACAACAGATATTGCTGTAATCGCCTTATCCGGTATTGTGTGCGATCAGTCAATTCGCATTGCGGGAGATACATTTAACAGAGATATTTTGGATTACATGCGCAGACAGCACAATCTCTTGATTGGCGAACGCTCAGCTGAACGCGTGAAGATTGAAGTGGGGTCTGCATTAACTGAATTAGATGACGGCCCGGATGATTATGAAATTCGCGGAAGAGATTTAATGACAGGTATTCCAAAAACCATTAAGATATCCTACTCGGAAGTAGCCTTCGCATTGGATAAATCCATTTCAAAATTAGAAGAAGCGGTATTGAAGGCACTCGAGCTTTCTCCACCAGAACTTTCTGCAGATATTTATGAACAAGGAATCTATCTGACCGGTGGCGGTGCGATGCTTCGCGGATTGGATAAGCGCTTGTCGTTGAAAACCAAGTTGCCGATTCACGTAGCCGATGATCCACTTCGTGCGGTGGTTCGTGGCACAGGCGCGGCTCTTAAAAATTTAAACCACTATCGGAAAGTATTGATGACCTAGTAGATGGAGCGGCTCTTTAAATTCGTTTACAAGTATAGGGCATTCTTTACGTTTCTTTTATTGCAGTTGTTTTGTGCATGGTTGGTGGTGGAAAACAACCAGTACCAAAGCACCCGTTATTTCAACAGCTCGAATCAAATTGCCGCCAGTATCATCAGCACCTCACAAGGCATCAAAGAGTATTTTTCTCTGCGAGATATTAATAAGGATCTGGCCAGTGAAAATGCTTCGCTGCGAAAGAAGCTGGACGATACTAATCAGATCATTGAAGAAATTAAATTAGCGCAGGTTAAGAATCTGGCCATCATCAACCGCTTTGATTACATCAGTGCCAAAGTGATCAACAATTCAACGAGCCAGTATAAAAACTTCATTACCATTAACAAAGGCCTGGATTACGGGTTAGCTCCCGGTATGGCCGTGATTAGCCAACAAGGTGCAATTGGAAAAGTAAAATCTGTTTCAGATCATCATGCAGTACTGATTTCACTGCTGAATATCGATGATCACGTTTCGAGTAAAATAAAACGAACCGGCCACTTCGGCACCGTGCAGTGGGATGGCAGTGACCCACGCCTGATTGACTTACGTTATATTCCACGCCATGTTAGTCCTCTTGTGGGAGATACCATCGTTACCTCCGGCTACAACGCAGTGTTTCCCGAAGGAATTTTGATTGGGGTGATTAAAGAAGTTAAATTGAGTGAAGAGTCTCCGTTTCATCAAATTAAAGTGGAGTTAGCACAAGACTTTGGAAAGCTCGCATTTGTGGAGGTAGTAAAGAGTAACTTAAGAGCCGAGCAAGATTCGGTGGAGGTGATTACAAAAGGAATACAGAAATGACCAAGTCAGGCATCATTCACTTTTTTCTATTTTTTGTTTATGCAATTGCGCAAGTGCTTTTATTGAAGAACTTGGTATTGTTTAATACCGCGTTCTGTTTTCTATACGTCATGTTTATTCTATTACTACCGGTAGAAACCAATAATCTTTTATTGATGCTGCTTGGCTTTTTACTTGGCTTTACCATCGACATATTTTATGATAGTTTAGGATTGCACGCCATGGCTTTGGTTGCAGTTGGATACTTGCGAAACTATTGGTTGGGAGTAATCACTCCGCAAGGCGGTTATGATTCGGGATTGCCGCCTACATTGGCATCCAATGGATTGCAATGGTTTTTGGTCTACACCATTCCACTGCTGTTTCTCCATCATTTTATTTTGTTCTTTGTGGAGGCTGCCGGCTTTTCGCGCTTTGGCTTCACACTCATTAAAGTAATGATGAGTTTGCTTTTTACACTTACCGTTGTTTTAATCCTGCAATACTTTTCGCTTGAAAGAAAACGATGAACGAGGGTAGAAAAGAAATAGTGCAATTGGTATTTGTTTTGGTGGGAGTCATCTTTCTCATCAAGCTATTCTTTATACAGGTGTTGGATAACAAGTATGCCGAACTTGCCGATAGCAATGCCATTTTGCGCCAAGTTGACTATCCCTTTCGGGGATTGATTAGCGACCGCCATGGGAAACTGATTGTTTACAATACACCCGAGTATGATGTTACCGTCATTCAAAAAGATGTAAAGAATTTT
>JABFSO010000118.1 GCA_013140555.1 Cyclobacteriaceae bacterium
ATGATCTTTACTTTTTTGTTCATGGTGCGAATGCGTTCGCAAAGTTCCAGCCCATTCATGTCCGGCAGGCTGATATCCAACAAAATAATGTCAGGTTCGTGATTGGACAAAAAGGAAAGTGCTTCGGTAGCGGTTTTACTGGCGTTCACGACCTCCATCGATGGTTCATCTTTGAGCATCGTTTTGATGCCATCACAAACCAACGGATGATCGTCTATGATTAAAATTTTTATCATTTTCTCTAATTCAATAAACCAGCCTAACTTGTACTACTCACTAATTAAAAAATCCATCATCACCGTAGTGCCCACATTTTTTTGCGAATCGATATTCATCTTTCCATTCAGGTAAGTAACTCTGCTCTGAACGGTCTCAATACCAGCATGATGTGTAATGTCCGCTTCCTCCACACCAAATCCGCGGCCATTGTCTTCTACAATTACGCTTAGTCGCTCATTTTCGCGTACAAATTGAATAATGGCCTGCGATGCATGTGCATGTTTAATAATATTGTTCAACAATTCTTGCACAATTCGAAACAGCATGATTTCAGTAGTCGCATTCAAGCGTTTGTTCATGCCATGTACTTCTAACGAAACTTGCAACAGCTTACCCGCACTAACATGGTCGCACAAATCTTTCAATGCGTTGGTGAGTCCCAGCTTCATCAATACTTCCGGCATCATGTTGTGGGCTATGCGCCTCACTTCCTCCGAAGCGGTGTCTACCAGTGTGTAACTCTTTTTGAACAATTCATTTTCTTTCAGTTGCGGTGACTCGTGTTGCAAGGTGCTGAAGTACATTTTTACAGTCGAGAATAACCCGCCCAGTCCATCGTGTAAATCTTTGGCAATGCGGGTTCGTTCTGCTTCCTGCCCATTTACCATGCTTTGTAGCGAAACTACTTGTTGCTGCCGTTCCAAAAATTTGATTTGCTCTTGCTGAAAACCTTTTTCTTTTTCGGCCAGTACATTACGCTGGCGGGAGTTGCGATAGAACAAACCCAAAATGATCAGGGCTGCCGACATGCCGATTCCGCCAACAGCCAGTAAGCGATTTCGCTTTACTACCTCCAATTCGTTTTGAGCGTTAGCTGCCGACAAGGACGCAATGGCTTGCTCTTTCTTTTCATTTTGGTATTTCGATTCCAGCGAAAGCGTAATCTTTCGTGTTTGTTCATTTAACGCACTATCGGCATAGATTTTATTTTGCTCGGCATAGTGCAAGGCGTTTTTTAAATCTCCCTTTTGCGATGCTATTTTTTTCAACACATCATACGTGCTGGCCACTGTCTGATATAGATTCAATTCTTTGCCGATTTTATTGCCCTCGGTTGCATAGCGTTCGGCTGCATCATATCTCTTTAGTTTCCAATAGAGATTAGAAAGATTGTCCGCTGCTTCACTTTGCAGCAGTCGATAGCCACCTTCTTTATTGATCTGATACGATTTTAAGTAAGCTTGTGCGGCCTTTTCCAAATTATTCACTCGCTGGTAATACAATCCTTCATTGTTGGAAACAATGGCAGCAATGGCCGGATTGTCGATTTTGTTATTGATGTTGATGGCAGAATCCAAATACGATTTGCTAATTTCAATTTGCTGCTGCTCTAAATAAGAATAAAAGACAGTCAGGTGAAGCATCGTGCGAAACCGGTCATCTTTTGGAATTCGTTTCAGCGCCAATCCTTTTTTGCCGTATTCGATGGCTTTGTCATATTGTTTTTCGCTGCAGAAATTGTACGAGATGCTGTTATATGTCTGAGGGAGCATGTTTTTCAACAAAGTGGAATTGGATGCTTCGATCTTGTTGATTGCTTTCAGCAGAAAATCAATGGAGGTAGCGTAATCGGATTTGTAATTGTTGAGAATAGCAAAAGCATTATAACAAGTTACTTCCAGATTTTCATCTTGCGAAGCTAAAGCGGATGCAAGCGCTTTGTTAAGATAAAGAGAGGCACTATCATACAGCTGCAAATTGGTGTACGTCATGCCGAGTCGATAGGTGATTCGGGCCTCACTTTTTTTCGCACCCAGCGCTTTAGCTAATGGCAAAGCGTGCAACGCATACCGCAAAGTTGAATCGAACCGTCCGCGTTCATAGAAGTAAAGTTGCAATTGATTCAATGCGTTTACTGAGTTCGTATCTGGTTGTGGCTTATTGGCGATAGCCCATAAACTATCGCGATAAGTAGATGATTGTGCCATCGATGAAAGACTCATCAATGCCATGCCGAGCGGTGCCAGATACTTTACCATCCCATTCATCCTTCTAAAGTAAGGGTTCAGTCCATCATCCCTTCTACCTGTAATCAGGTATTTTTTCCAGTACATAATTGACGGTATTCAGGTATTGAGTGAGAGCAGTGCCGCATCTACTTTTATACACGTCATTCCGACCTTTTAAAATGCCCTGATTATGAAAAAACTTATTCTTTTTTTCTGTGCGATGATGTTCACTGCAAGTATATCCTTTTGTACCGTGCGGACCGTGAGCAGCAACCCTTCCACGCTTGGTCAGTTCAGCACCATTCAAGCTGCCATTGATGCGAGTGCTGATAGTGATACCGTGTATGTGTATGGTAGCCCGAACGTGTATTCCTCGTTTACCATCCTAGATAAGAAGATAACCGTGATTGGGCCGGGTTGGTCGCCCGATAAAAATTTGCCACTGACTGCGATGGTCAATGGTGCGATTGTGCGCAATTCGCCAGCTGGTGGCAACCCCGATGGCTCTGAACTTCATGGCCTCGTATTTAATAGTTTCGTATATCTTTCGCCCAATCAGGTAGGTGGAGATATCGGTGTAAACAACATTCGCTTAATTCGCTGTCAATTTAATAATGGGCTTCAGTGGGATTTGAGCTCTTCTGGGCTTCTTATTGAAGGATGTGTGTTTTACAATTCGCTCAACTTCTCGAGCACCGCTACCTATCAAAATTTTCTCTTTCAAAACAATTATTTCTTCTTTTCGGTATGCTGTTTAGGGTATATGGTAAATGCACTTACCAATAGTGTAAACGTGCGCTTCGACCACAATCTCTTTACCAGCAGCAATAATGCTGGAGGGGGTTCGGTTGTCATGTTCAATACCAATTGCCGATTTCTGACTTTCTCTAACAACGTTTTCAATCAGGCAAATGTGGGTGGTAATGTGAGCTTCAGCACCTACACCAACAACATCACTAACAACATCACTTTAAATTCTTCCAACGCCACCTCCAATGCTACACCATGGGCGGTGAACAGAAATGTAGACGGAGGAGGCAACATCGCCAATCAAAGCCCGGGCATGGTCGACCAGGCAAGCGTCAATGCCGGAAGCGGAAGTCCTTCGCTCAATTTTACTATTGCCAGCGGACCGGCTAATAATGCAGGAAGTGATGGAAAAGATATGGGCTTATTGTTCGACACTACCGGAAGCCTCAATTGGGATAACAGCAAAAACAGTCGCGTGCCCCGCATCTTCAGCATGAACATTACCACACCCACCGTAACACCGGGCGGTAACTTAAGCGTGACGGTAGAAGCGCGCAAGAGCAATTAAAAAAATGCTTCGCAACTGTTGCCAACGAGATAGTAATGAAGGTTGATCTTAAATATTTAAGTTCGATTAAGCGATCAGCAGGGATGTTGGTGCTTTGCCTATTGATCGTTGCCAACTTATTTTTTTCATTTGGCTTAGCCGCACAAACTATTAGTAAGGCAGAATATTTTTTCGATGCTGATCCCGGCAAGGGAAATGGAACACCGATTTCCATTACTCCCAGTGGAAATGTAACATTCACTACCAGTATTCCAACCACATCGTTGAGTCAGGGGTTTCATCAACTCGGCATTCGCGTAAAAGAAACCGGTGGTGTGTGGAGTATTTTCGAGAGCCGTGGATTTTACATCACAGCAGCCACATCCAATGCGAGTAACATTGCCGGAGCAGAATATTTTTTTGACAGTGATCCCGGTGTGGGCAATGGCACGAACATTCCTGTTTCAACCGGGGCGAATGTTAATTTTGTGGTGAGTGTTCCCACCGCATCGCTCACATCGGGCTTTCACTTTTTAGCCATTCGCACCAAAGACACCAGCGGACGATGGGGCGTGTTTGAAGCACGCGGTTTTTACATTACGGCTTCTACTACGAACGTTCCGAACATTGCAGCTGCAGAATATTTTTTTGACTCTGATCCCGGCAACGGAAATGCAACACCACTTTCTATACCTGCCGGGGCAACGTCAAATTTTACGGTGAGCCTTCCGGCCAACGGCTTGCAACCTGGCTTTCACTTTTTATCGATTCGGGTAAAAGATGCAAATGGAAATTGGGGCATATTTGAGAGTCGTGGATTTTATGTGACGGGTTCAACTACGGATGTGGCGAACATCACGCAGGCAGAATATTTTTTTGATGCGGATCCCGGTAACGGAAATGGCACTTCTCTTTCTGTTCCATCCGGTTCAACTTCTACTTTTACTGCCACCATTCCGGTAACGGGTTTGACACCAGGCTTTCACTTTCTCACCATTCGCGCCAAGCGTGCAGATGGTAACTGGGGAATTTTTGAGAGCCGCGGATTTTATATTTCACCGATCATTGCAACTACTGGAGACATAGTAGCTGCTGAATATTTTATCGACAGCGATCCGGGCGAAGACCAAGGAAAACCAGTTACGGTGAATCCAACTGCTGCCACGATCAATCAAGTTTTTCCGATTGCTACTTCCGGAATCAGCAGCGGCACACACACATTGGGCTTTCGCGTAAAAGATGCGAATGGCATCTGGAGTTCAGCGGAAACGCAAACATTTACAATACTGGCGTGTACGCCTCCTGTTGCACCAACGGCTGCTGATTTAAGTCGGTGCAATAGTGGAACGGTAACAATGCAGGCCACGGCAGGAGCAAGCGGCACTCAAGTTTACAAATGGTATGCAGATGCTTCTACCACCACTTCGCTTTTCACTGGCGCTTCGTTTACCACGCCTTCGTTAACAACTACTACCAATTATTTTGTGAGTGTGTTCGACCCGGCTACGTTGTGCGAGAGCAGCCGCACACAAGTGAAGGCCATCATCAACAACATTTCAAAACCTACACTGAATGCCAGCGGCACGATTTCACTTTGCCAGGGGGCTTCGTTTTTACTTTCGGCCCCAATCGGATTTACACAATACGCGTGGAGCAACGGTGCACTCACACAACAAGTGCTGGTAACAGCCAGCGGAAGTTTTTCGGTGACGGTGGGCAATGGCACGTGCACGAGCGAATCTTCGGATGTAGTTACATTCAATTTCACTACGGAGCCATGTGGCGGTGGTGTGATTGTGGATCCGAACAACAAGCCACCCGTTATTGCTTCCGCGAAAGCGAGTACTACCATTGGTGGCAAAATCATTTTACCCTTGGCGGGATTGCTCAGCGATGACAACAACAACTTAGATATTGCCAGTTTGAGAATTGTAGTGCCACCATTAAGTGGCGCACAAGCTTCCATCAATGCCAATCAGGAGTTGGTGATTGATTATGCAAATGTCAATTTTTCTGGACAAGAAACGGTGACAGTTCAAGTTTGCGATTTGAATGTGAGTTGCTCGCAGCAACAAATTACGGTTGATGTAACCGGACAGGTTTTTGTTTACAACGCACTTTCACCCAATGGCGATGGGCTGAATGAGGTTTTGTTCATCGAATACATCGCGTTGTTGGAAGAAGCTAAAAACAATACGGTTCGAATTTTTAATCGCTGGGGCGATGTGGTGTATGAAGCAGAAAATTACAACAACACGAGCATTGCCTTTCGGGGCATTAGCACGAGTGGTGATGCGATTCCGGCAGGAACGTATTTCTATCGGATCGATTTTAAAAGTGGATTGCCTGCCAAAACCGGTTTCTTTTCATTGCGCAGATAACGTAAGCATGTAAAATGAGAAACGTAATAAAGTATTTGAATTTAATTTGGCTGATGGCTCTGCCGTGGATGAGTCATGCGCAACAAGATCCACTTTATTCACAGTATTTAAACAATCCGGTATTGCTAAATGCGGCCTACACCGGAGCGAACGATCGACTCAATGTAGTAGCAGGATACCGCTTGCAATGGGCCGGCTTTGATGGAAGTCCGACTACATTGAACTTCAGCGCGCACACATCGCTCGTACAAAACAAAGTAGGCGCGGGAATAGTCATTGTGCAAGACAAAATTGGCGACACTAAAATCACTGAGACAAGCAGTTCGTATGCGTATAAAATTAAATTGAATAACGATCGAGTGTTGTCATTTGGATTGCTGGCTGGCATGATCAACTACCGCAATGATGCCGCACGCTTGAATCCCAAAGATGCAGGCGATCCTTTATTTGGTTTGATCAATGAAACGAAATTTAATTTAGGTGCCGGCATTTTGTTGAAAAGCGATCGGTTTATGGTGGGCCTTTCTGCTCCGCGACTGATGCCCGTCACGGTAAATCCAAGCAGTGCACAGCAAGTGGAAGTGTACAACCAAACCTTTTATTTGATGGGTGCTTATCTGATACTTTTAACCGAGAGCATCCGGCTGAAGCCATCTGTCTTACTGCGCGCTACAGCCAATGCCCCGCTTTCCGCGGATATTAATTTCAATTTGAATCTGGAACAGAATTATACGCTAGGCCTATTCACACGCAACTTCAACGTGCTGGGGCTTTTGGCACAACTGGATATCAAAGATTATCGCATCGGGTATGTGTTTGAAGTGCCTACCAACGCATCGGTGGGCACACGATTTACCACACACGAATTTAGCATTGCCATGTCGCTGGCCGTTTTTGGTTTTCACAGCTCAGAAAAAAGTACTTTCTAAAACACGGGTTGTGAGTTAAGGAGATAACGCGTATCTTTTTGCAATGCAAAAGGTAACTCTCCCCATACTGTTATCTATTCTATTGGCATCCACTATTTGTTATTGCCAAAATCCTAAAATAGACAGCATTCAGCGGTTCATTGAAAAGCACACCCGTGATACCAATGAAATAAAAGCACTCAGCGATCTTAGCATTGAGTTTATGCGTAAAGACATGAACCAAGCGAAGTTAAATGTTTACAAACAAATTGCTTTAGCAAAAATACTACGCACCGATTTTGGCTTGGCGTCCGGTTATTCCGGATTGGTGGCTATGCATCAAAATGAAGGTGCCATAGACAGTGCACAATATTATCTACATCAACTTGAAATTTTAGCGAAGAATCCGACTAACAAAAAAGCGGCAGTGAATTATGCTAATTCGGCCGGGCTCTTTTACAAAAATCAAGGCAGATTAAAGGAAGCACTTCCTTATTTGGTAGAGGCGCTCCGCCTATTAGAAAATGGCGACAAAACAGCGCGTGCCGGCCAAATGTTGAATGTGGGAAACACGTACTATAATTTGGGCGAGTTAAAAATGGCAGCTGATTACCATCTCAAGGCTCTTACACTATTTGAAGTAGTGAAAAATAAGCGTGGTCAGTCTTTTTGTCTGAATAGTCTGGGCAATGACTATTTGGATCTTAAACAATATGATGCGGCTGAGAAATATTTTTTTCAGTCTGAAAAATTGAAGGAAGAGTTGGGCGACAAGAGAGGCGTAATTACAACTTGGATGAGTTTAGGTGTTGTGTACCAGCAAACCAACAAGGAAGATCGTGCCATGCTTTATTTTAATAAGGCACTGACTCGCGCTCGTGAACTTAAGCTATCACTGGAAGAGTCTCGCTTGCTTTTCAACATCGGATCATTGCTTAAGCAGACGAAGAAAAATGAAGAGGCTTCAAAAAATTTCTCTGCTGCTTTGGTGCTGGCCCGGCAATCGGGAGACAGTGCGTTGGTGTCCAGAATTAAGACATACATCATCTCCTTGAAAAATGAGGAGCAAAAGGAAATTAAACAGGAGCAAACACTCCTACAGAACGTTAAAATTTCCCTCGAAAGTGGTGCCATTGATAATGTAGCTGAAGGTTATTTTGAATTGGCGAAATGGTATGAGTCGCGTAATCAGTTTGACAAGGCTTTAAAAAATCTAAAGCTCGGTCAACAACTCACAGATTCTGTCAAAGGCAGTCAGGTAATCTATCAACTTAAGCGGCTGGAAGAAGAATACCAAACCGACAAGAAAGAGAAGGAGATCGCTTTATTGAAAAAAGACCAGGAGTTACAAACGCTGGCGCTCAGTCGTCAGCGGGTAATTATTACGCTCGGCATCATTGCCTTTATCGCAGCTTTCGTTATTGCCGTCTTGCTGATAAACCGGTATCGAGTGCTGAACCGCTCGAAACGATTGCTGGAAATCGAGAAGGTACGCAACAACATCGCGCGCGACTTACATGACGACATGGGTTCGGCTCTATCGAGTATTAACATTCTAAGTCAGGTGGCGCTTGTCGAAAAAAATGGGAACACACAAAGCTACCTGCAACGAATCGGTGAACAATCGGCTCGTATGATGGAAGACATGAGCGACATGGTGTGGTCGATTAATCCGCGCAATGATTCGATGAGTCAGGTACTGATTCGTATGCGTGAGTTTGCTTCTGAAATATTTGAATTAAAAAACATCGAGTATCAATTCATAGAAAAGGGAATAGAGCAGCTGATGCTCAATGCCGACCAACGAAAAAACATCTTTCTGATATTCAAAGAGGCAATCAACAACGCTGCTAAGTATAGTGGAGCTAATCGAGTAGAAATCGGGTTGCACCAACGAGGATCCGTTTTAGAAATGGCTGTCAGCGACAATGGCCAGGGTTTTGACGAACAAACCATCAAGGCGGGCAATGGACTTCGCAACATGCGTGAGCGTGCCAAAGAAATAAAAGGAAACCTTGAATTGCGAAGTGCCATGGGAAAGGGAACAGAGATTGTGCTGTCCGTGCCCATCGCATAAAGATGTGATACCGCTGCTTGGAAGGAATGATGATATTTACCGAATCGAAAAGATGCCACATTCAATTCTACTCTACGAAGACAATCTATTGCTGAGCGAAAGCATCCAGTCCATGTTGTCTTTGAATAAAAATCTGAAGTTGCTCGGAGCTTTCGAAAATCCGGTTCAGGTATGTAGCGATTTAGAAAGCAAAAATCCTGATTTATTACTGATGGATATTGACATGCCGGGCATGACGGGGATTGAAGCGGTAACGAAAGTTCGTGCTGTCAATAAAACGATTCCGATTCTCATGCTCACAGTATTTGATGATAACCAACATGTGTTTGACGCCATCTGTGCCGGAGCTTCCGGCTATTTATTGAAGAAGCACATTTCCACTAAATTGTTTTCTGCCATCGAAGAAGTTTTGGCAGGCGGAGCCCCTATGTCGCCTAGCATAGCTCGCATGGTTTTAAATTCCATGCAACAAAAAGTGATCACAGCAAATCCGTATCAACTGACACCGAAAGAAAAGGAAGTGTTGGTTTCGCTGAGCAAAGGCAGCAGCTATAAAATGATTGGTGCCGAGCATGAGATCAGTTTAGACACGGTTCGCTCGCACATTCGAAAAATTTATGAAAAGCTGCATGTGCACTCACAAACAGAAGCGGTGAGTAAAGCAATCATTGAAAAGTTGGTTTAGTCATGAACAGATGAGCAATTGAAATCACTTTATGAAAAAAACATTCAATCTACTTGTGTTGATTTATTCTCTGCTTATTCCATCCTCTTGTTCAACAGAAAAAAAAACAGAACCACCCGTAGCAGACACAATAAAGATCGACAGTCTATCTACTTCGAATGCTACGAATCAATCACCCGAAACAGATTCACTCGCAACGGACACCACTTCGTTTACCTCATTCATTGATTTGTTCCAACAAACGGACGCCACACTTCCCGACTGGGCAATAAAATCTTTTCTGGAGATGGAGAATATCGGGCATGTCACTACCAAAGATATTCTTGAGACCGATCCTGTTTATGTTGTCCTTTATGTTCATTCTGTGCCCGTTGGGCCAGGGATTGATAAACTCTATGCGGCTTCCTTTAGTCAAGGCAAATTGATTTCAAAAATGGAACTAGGATCTTCCTATCCATCTTCCGGTCCGGATGGTGGTGGAATGGATTATACGTATAGCTACAATTCAAATAATCACATTTTAACCGTAAGTAATTCGTCTATCGACTGGGATGAAGAAAGTCAGCAGGAGATAACCACGGAGAAAATCCAATTACTTCAAATCACCAAAGAAGGAAACCTAACAAACCCACGTGCTTATCCGGAAGTTTCTGATAGGTTGTTGGATAAAAGTGAACTAACGGGAAAAACAAAAGAAGAACTCATGATTATGCGAAACGAGCCCTTTGCGGTGTATGGTTATACTTTTAAGAATGCGTATTTGAAAAATTATTTTGGTAGCAAAGGATGGTACACCCCACGATTTGATAATGTGAATGATCAGTTGAGCGAAGTGGAGAAGGCGAATATCAAATTGATTAAAGAGATTGAAGAAGCCAATCGATAAACAGTTAATACCAAATAACCGATTCCATGAAAACGATCCCCTTGTTTTTCTTAGTCGCTTTTCTTTTACGCTGCACCCCTGTTCAAAAGGAAAAAGGGCAACAAGATACCTTGGCTCATCCAAGTGATACCCTCGCTGTCAGCTCTGCGCTCAATCCGAGTTTTGCTGGAACTCCTGCTTTTAGAACATATTCCAAAGAAGTTTTTACGGAAGATGAAAAAGAATCTTCTATGATTGCTTCGTTGGATTCGCTCTTCGGCATCTACTTGAAACAAAAATATTTTAGTGTGATTGCCGATGGGAAGGCATGGTATGTCGATGAGACAAAGCAGTTACGTATTCTAACGATAGAAAGAGACAATGAAACTGTCAAAGAAAATTCCATCTACTTATTCCGTGACGGTAAGTTGATAGCAGGGTACAGTGATGTAGACTTGAGCGGCCAAGACACACAGCGAAAAAAGGAAAGAATAGTTGTTGACAAATGCCCCGATTGTGGCATTGCATTCGATGCTTTGTCTGCATCTGCAACGTCCACTGTATTGAACGAAAGTCGCATTAACGAATTAGAAACCTACTTGCTTCAGGACTTTAAGGAAACCACAAGCTGGATCGCCACAGCACCTATTCGAAGAATACAAGGCGCTGATTGCATCTTTGAAAGAGGAAGCCCAAACAATGCCCAATTTATTGTCAACAAAGAATTATACAGCAAGTTTATCAAGCACGTAAATCGCTAAACTAGCCCATAATCTTCCCAAACTTTTTCTGATTTATTATTGCCCTTTAGTTAAATGTTGAAGCAATGAAATATCTTATTCTCCTCTTTCTCAGTTTGCCGTTGATCACTCACGCACAGAGCTTTCCCAAAAAGCCGACCAACTACGTAACTACTTTTGATCCATTTTATACAAACAAATCCTATCTCAGCAAAAAACAAGAAGAGGCGCTCAACGCAAAGCTTCGTGCTTTTGAAGACAGCACCAGCAATCAATTGTTTATCTACATCACCGGTAGTCTGTTCGGTAAAGATTTGGAAGATCACTCACGCGAAATTTTCAACACCTGGGGCATCGGACAAAAAGACAAAAACAATGGAATATTGATTGCCATTTTTATTGAGGACAGATCGTATCGAATTCAAGTAGGCTATGGTTTAGAAGCTGCGCTGCCCTCGGATTTGTGCAAGCAAATTCAAGATGAGCACATGAGGCCGCATTTCAAAAAAAGAGATTATTATGAAGGGATTCAGGCGGGTGTAGATCAACTTATCTTTTATAGTCGTCATGAATACAAGCCACCCACTGCCTTTGAGCAGATGAAGATACCCATCATCGTCACTTTATTGGTGGGGCTTGTGCTTTTGATTATCAACCTTTCTTCGCTTAAAAAATGGAGTAACCAACCGAAACGAAAACAGAAATATCTTATACTCGGCATTTTGTTTCTGGTCATTCCGATGATTCTGACTATTGTTATCAATTCCTTCCAAACAGAAGCCCATTATCTGATGATCCCTATCCTCCTTGGCTCTTTTGCTGAACTTCTCCTCTGCGTTGTCATCAACGACAAAGGAGAAGTGCGATACGACTATGAATCGGATGCTGCCTATGAAAGAAGAATGCGCGAACAGGCAGCAAGGGAAAGCAGTAGCTCTGATTCAAGTTCAGACAGTGGCAGCGGTGGAGGCGGAAGTTCAGGCAGTGGTGGTAGTAGCAGTAATTGGTAATTCGCAATTTGAGTTTGGTGCTGTTAGAAAAGGAAAAAGCTCTCTTCCATGAAAATTTTAAAACATATCCTTCCTATCATTCTATTCGTATTTGCCAACTGTGGCCAACCAAGCACTAAAGAAAAATTGAGTGATAGTACTCAGCTGCCAGTAGATACAATTACTTCAAAGTCCATTGATGCTACTGAAAAAGAGATTAACGCTTCGCCAACGCTAATAATAGCAGACTCAGCCACTAACGCCCTGAATGCCTTGGTGATGTCACTTTTTAACAATGTAATAGCCGACTCTTCCAATTACTATAAAGTCGAAATGAAAGACTATTTTGATGAATATGAGGGACAGGACGAAATGAAAAAATATACATGGTATTTTGATTCGGAATTTTCCATTGCGTACAGTAAATACAGTTATCAGAATGGTGCTATGTTCAAGCCAGACGTAATAGAGTTCATCGCGCGCAATGATAGCATTATCTGCGTGCTCGAAACCAGTTTTATCAATGATGACGATGTGGTCAAAACTGCATGGCATATTCAAAATGGTGGGGTGACCGTAACCCAGTCAAAATACTCCAATGAAAAAATTGAATCCATTGCTGCCGATTATGGTAAATCAAAGCAAGATTCCTGGGAGGCCCACTTCGATGCTCTTAAAAGTACTCTGGTTGAAGACGAGCAACCCAAATCGGGTAATGAACAAGTTTACTTTTTATCGATTAGAAAACCTAAACATGCAGAACTGGTCGATTATAAGGAAGTGATTATTCCGAAAGCAGTATATGATAAATTAAAGCAATAGGTAGCTTTACACCAATTCAATAAAAGAAAGATTTAACGTCATCATCATTCAAAGGGCTCTAAACTTTTCAGTTAAGTCAAAACTCTAAAAACGAAATGAAAAAAATCATTTCTATCCTCTTCATCACCACCCTTTCTGCTCAGGCTCAAGTCAGTAAGTATGATTACCTCTGCTTCTGTGATCAGTTGATGGTCAACACCAATAATTCTGTTCCCTATCTTCAAGGCTTCTATGCCGACTTGAAACAATTCAAGCAAAAATCCAGTTTCCGATTCCGCTATTTTGATTCGTATAACTTCATTCGCCAACCGGATGAAAGTGCATTTAAAAAAATCAATAGCGGCCCAAATTCTAATTACAAAACAACAGCGCTTGAGTTATGGAAACTCTACAATCAGTGCTATCAGAAAAACGGAGAAATTATTGCCTACCTGCGACTGGAAGATTATAAAACCGATATCGAAAAAGGTTTTGGTTTGGTGCGAGAGATGCAGCAATTGCAAATCGCCATGGGCAATGTACGCGACCAACTGGCCACAAAAATTGCCACTGAGGCTGCCGCCATGCCTGCCTCAAACAATTTTGTAAAATCATACCAGCTGTTCATGAAAGCCATTTTGCATGAAGAAGATCTGATACGCAAGCTCTCTCGAAATTTTAACGAAGAAAGATTTGTAGGATTTGCGCAGGAAGAAATTTTAAAATCATTTTTAGAAACAGATGATTTATTGAAGACGCTAAGTGCGATCAAACTGCCCGGTCAAAATTATTTTAACAATTGTGTGGAGGGGCTGCAACAGATTCAGAAAGCCAAACAACATGCACTGGATAATTTCAGTAATGAGGCTACGTTCGATGGACTATATGCCAATCAACTCTACGATAATCTGCAAAACTACTTCAACAACGACATCCTTCATTTCTATTCCAACTTTTGTGCCCAGTCTAATCTCACGTATTATCCGATGGCCTTTCGGCAATACGATTTCGATGCGCCACTCAAACCGTGGACGTTCTCACACCTATCCTATTCCCCAGCCATCTTAGATAGCTTGCGTATCGGCAAGCAACCTGCTGCTTTACCCGTGGCGGGCTTCACACAACTCAATGCCATTGTTCATTACATAGACGAGTGTGTCGGCTCGATGGAAAATCTCTTTATGGAATTGCGAAGTGAGGGTAGTACCTGGAATAGTTTGAGAAGGGGCAAGATGCCATACAAAAATCCTGTTCTCAAATTTGATAAGTTTCGAATTCCGATCAGTATGCATGGACTTATCTTGAAAGAGAGCAAAAACCTGCCCGCATCTTATCGTTCCAGTCTTATCAATCGCGTAAATGATATGCAACAAATCATGCTCGCGCTGCAGGACCATTTAATAGAGTTGAGTCAATACTTGAGTAGCGGCACGTTTCGCGGAAAGAATATCGACTACATCGACACCAAACTGAAAACGATCGAAACACTTTATACCGAATTGGACAGTCGTAAAGAAATATTGTTTCTCGAAGTACGCAAAGCGTACGCAGCTCATCCGCCACTAAAAAGAAATGCATGGACCGTGACCGCCTCGGCTTTACTCAAAGCAACAGACGATAGTCGTAAAATCTTAAAGCAAGTAGACCAGCGCGTGTACGAACAAAATCAATCACCTATATCGGTAACGGCTATCCATGAAGACCAGCGCGATCTCATCTCCAACCAATTGAATTACATGAAAGGAATTGTGCGGATTGGTCGATATAATGGACTCTGTCCCTACACACCGTATGAATACATTCCCGATTACCTGAAAACACTCGAAGAAAAAGTAACGAACGTTCCCACGGAAGTGGAAGACAAAAACAAAACCTATGGCGATTTTCTCTACATGCACAATAACATTGTGAACCAATACAACAAGTTTGCTGAATTAGCTCTTGGGGAAAATGAATATTCTACCAATGACCCAATGCGACCGGTTTACATTCTGTCGTACATTCAACAGCCACCCAAATATCATCATGAGATACCAAAGCCGGAGATAAAGATAGAACAACCTTCGAAAGTGGAAGACGCAACGGAAGTGAAGGACAATGAAGTCATTTCGTTTGAGGGATATCCTTTCAACAACCTGGTATTGCTACTGGATGTTTCGGGTTCAATGAACCAACCCGAACGGTTGCCATTGTTGAAGAAAAGTTTTCAGCAATTGGTTCGATTGATGCGTACGGAAGATGAAGTGAGCATTGTCATTTATTCCGGCACAGCCATCCTTCATTTACCTCCTGTATCCGCTACCGACACGGTTACCATTATGCAGTCGATACAAACACTGCGTTCCGAAGGCAATACCAACATCGTTGATGGATTAACATTGGCTTATAAAACCGCAAATAAAAACTTCATCAAAGAGGGTAACAACAAAATCATTTTAGCTACCGATGGCGATTTTAAAACGGCAGAGGCGCTTTACAAACTCGTAGAGAAAAATGCATCCAAAATTACCTTGAGTGTTTTTGATTTCAGTCAACTGGCAAATCCGATCGTTCCGCTTCAAACGCTGGCCGAAAAGGGAAGCGGGAGTTATGTAAAAGTCACGAAAGAAAATTCGTTGAGTGCATTGGCAAAGGAAGCCCAGAAAAGCAACTTGGAAAAATGAAAAATAAGCAAACGATGAAACAGCTCGTGGCGCTTCTTGTTATTGTCTGCACGGTGCTGATGGCGCACCCATCAGCCTTGCAGAACCACTGGCAAAAAAGTAATCCGTTCTGCTGCAATTTGTAAAAGACTCACATCATCATGCGATTTTTCGGTGTTTGTTCTTTTATCACATTTGAAGGGTAAATGCTCCCTGTATGGCTTCGTGTTTCTGATTTCCGTGCTGAAGCGTGGTGGCAATTTTAACACACCAATTCTTCGCATAGCGGCAACAAACTTCCCAGCGGCACCTACTTTTATAAAATTGCATTTGCAAACAATCAAAAAACCTTGTCAGGGTTTTTATCGCTGAGGTGATTCCATTTAAAGGTGGGATTTTTACGAGTTGACCGCAGTCAAGGACTCTACCAATTTTGTTGATTGCATATATTCTGAAGGCGGCACACCAAATTCTTTCTTAAAAGATTTTGAAAAATAGGATTGGTCTTCAAAACCAACCGCAATGCCAATCTGAGTTACTGAATCGGCCTGGCTACTCAGAAGAGCTGCCGCTTTGCGCAAGCGGATGTTGCGGATAAATTCACTCGGAGGAAACCCTGTGACAGCTTTAAGTTTGCGGTGAAGGCTGGCGCGGCTCATGCCCATCGCATCGGCCATTTGATCAACACCAAACAATGAGTTGCTCATGTTGGCTTCAATGATATCCAATGATTTTTTTAACAAAACCTGATCGTACGATGCAACATTCCCATCTATACTTGGAGTCAGAGCTCCCTTATATTTTTCGGAGAGTTCTTTATGCTGGGCAATCAGGTTATCAATCCTCAAGTTTAATATCCTACGTTTATTGCTTTCGCGATATCGTTGAAAAAAATAAACCCCGATGGATAAGCCTGTAATCAAAATGCAGGCAGCCACCAAGATATTTGTCCGCAGTTGCTGTATCCGATTGTCGCGCTCTAATACAGCAATGGTCTGATTTTTCTTTTCCGTTTCGTAGCGGGTTTCTGCTTCGGCTATTTGCGCTGCACTTTCTTCGGAATAAGCGCTATCAAGGTACTGGTAGGCCAAATTGCTGTATACCATTGCTTCTTTATATCGGCCTCTGGCTTCCTCTAACTGAGTCAGTTTTGAGTAGGCCACTTCTATCGTTCTTTTAAATCCCATTTCTTTCGCCAGCTCAAGTGCCCTCAATAGACTTACCTCTGCTTTCTCGTATTCACCGGTAAGTGTGTATAAATGCCCCATGCCATCCAGGTTTACAGCGATCAATTGTTTATCATTCATCTCCTCCACAAGCGGCAAGTTCTTTTCAAAACAAGCAAGAGCCTCTTTATACTTTTTTTGATTGGTATAGATAATAGACATGTTGGTATAACTCTGGCTAATGCCATAGCGATCATTGATCTTTTTTCTTATTTCTAAAGATTGATTGATGTACGATAACGCCTCATCAAATTTGCTAAAACTGATATGAAGCACACCCAGCGAATTGAGCGTGCCCGCCATATCTTTTTCGTTATTGATTTTTTGATAAACTTCTATGGCTTTTCCATAATACTCCTTTGACTTTTCAAGATCCGCCCGTTGCCTGTGAATCGATCCTAATGTTTGATAACAATTGCCAACCCCTTTCAGATCGGGAATTTTTTCAAAAAGTTGGAGTGCCTCGTACACTTGCTTCGTGGCTTTGTCGTACTCTCCTTGGTTCAAGTAATAAATCCCGATCGAGCGAATGCCAGCTGCCGCTCCGCTTTGGTAGTTTATCTGTTTCGAAATTTTGATGGCTTCTTCGGCCATTTCCTTATGTTTTTCAGGATAAGAGGTACTCTCATGCCAACATAGTTGCAGAAGAATCCGAACCCGCAGGGAGTCCTCCTCAGGATTATTTTCTAAGCGGGTATAAAGACTATCAACTACGCTCTTTTGACCGAATGTGACCTGAGCCACAGATAAAAATAAACAAAGAAGAAAATAACGCATGGGGAGTTAGGCTTTGGAAAACGGATTGATGTATTGGCTTAAATCATTCCATCCAGCCCAAAAATATGGTTTTTTGACACGAAACTACCTGATGTTGTCAGAAAATTACCCGTGAAATCCCTGTTGCCGAAGATAGATTTGTTGATTACAAAATTGGAACTATCCCAAAATACTATGAACCGACTGCTTTTGCCTTTCCTGTTTTTAACCTTTGCAACACAAGCCCAGAACATTCTACGGGTAAACAACATTCCGGGTGTTAATGCTCCATTCTCCACCATAGCTGATGCTGTGGCTGCCGCTAGTGCAGGAGATATCATTTTAGTGGAGGGTTCACCTTTTGCATATGCAGCTGGTATTTCGATTACAAAAAAGCTAATCCTGCAAGGGCCAGGCTATTTTTTAAATGAAAACTCATCAGTCCAAGCATCTAAGCACCCTGCATTAACTTCGACTATAACGTTAGCAGTGGGTAGTGAGGGGAGCGTTATTTCGGGATTTACCTTTAGTAATATTATTGAAGTAAAAACCTCAAACATTATTATTTCAAATAATCGATTTAGTGGAAGTACAGGGATTCTTGTATCGAACACCACTGTATGCTCTAACCTCTTGGTTCAAGGCAATTACTTTGAACAAGGTGTAAACGCAGCACTCTATAATAATCCCACCTCATTAGTTTTTACAAATGTTGTCGTTACCAACAATTACATCAGTGGGAAAATAATGTGGCAAGCACCAACTTTTGGTACTATAAAAAATAACATTATCAGCCATCAAAGCACGGTATCTAACTATGATATTGCCAACAATATCTTCGTAACTGCAAGCAGCGTTTTTTCAAGTACCACAAATGCTACCATTCGCAATAACCTTTTTGTTGCAACGACTGTGCCCGAGGCTGATGGCACCAACCTACTGGGAGTAACCTTATCTTCTCTTTTTCTTGGATTAGCAGGAAACACACCCGATACCCAATGGAAGTTAAAAGTGGGTTCCCCCGCTATTGGTGCCGGTGAAGGCGGCATTGACTGCGGAATTTATAGTGGAGTAACTCCCTATAAAATTTCGGGCGTTGGTGCTGGTAAACCTACTATTACAACAATTAGCCTTCCTGCTAATGTGCCCCAAAATGGAACTCTGAATGTGAAAGTAAGTGCGAAGGTGAACTGAAATAAAAGCTATTTAATAAAGTCAATTGCAGATATACCTATGAAAAAACTGTTAATCATTATTCTTATTTCCATGGGATTGGGATTACAGGCACAAACCATTTTACGTGTCAACAACATTCCCACTGTAAATGCACCCTTTAGAACCATAGCTGCAGCAGTTGCCGTTGCAGGCACTACTGATACTATACTGGTGGAAGGTTCGCCAACCGCCTATGATGCTACACTAACACTCTCTAAAAGAGTAACAATAATCGGCCCTGGCTACTTTATTAATGGTAGTGTGCAAGCAAACCCTTTTAATGCACGAATGGGACAGATTATCTTCAATGCTGGTAGCGAAGGCAGCACCATTACCGGTTTAGAGCTTACCGGTACATTTGTTGTTAACATTTCCAATCTTACTATTTCAAATAACAAGTGCAATAGCGTTAACATACTAGGCGGCAATTCAAATTTAGTAATTAAAGAAAACTACATTGTTGCAGGCGTTGGGCGTGGTACAGCAAATTCCAATACATCCTCAAACATACTAATCACCAATAATTTCATAGGAGGCACTGTCGGATTTCAAGACAATGTAACGTATAGCGTAATTGTTAATAATGTGATTGGTGGCGCAAGTAATTCTATCGTCAATGCACAGGCCTCTAACAATATATTTACTTCTGCTACGGCTGACCCAATAGATAATTTTGCAAATGCTGTTATTTTAAACAATGTGTTTGTGGCTGCTGCGCAATCTGGTGCGGATGCTACCAATATTCTGGGCGCTGTGAGCACTACTTTATTTTTAGGTCTCGCAGGTAACAATACCGATACCCAATGGCGCCTAAAAGCTGGCTCTCCTGCCATTGGCGCTGGCTCAAGTGGACTTGACTGCGGTATGTATGGAGGAGCTAATCCATATAAACCATTTGGCATACTACCTGGACAACCAACCCTTACCGGACTCACCTTGCCTGGTTCGGTGCCCGTCAACGGTACACTGAATGTGAAAGTAAGTGCGAAAGTAAATTAGTGAAGCTTGATTTTTAAATGGACTGCTCACCGATCCGCCACAACTAAGATATGAGAACAAGTATACTGCTCATTTTTTTAATTGCCTTAAGCATTACAACAAGTGCACAAGACATTACGGCCTTTGAATATTTTTTCGATAGTGACCCAGGCATTGGTTTGGCCACAGCAGCAAATCCATCTGCTTCGCCAACTGTGAATGATTTTACTATTTCTATTTCCGTGTCATCGTTGTCCAATGGGTTTCATACTTTATATCTGCGAGGAAAAAATACTACCAATGAATGGACGCATACCCACTTCCGAACATTCTATATAGTTCCGCTTAGCACACTATCGTCAGACATGACACAAATAGAGTATTTTGTGGATACCGATCCGGGTGTGGGCTTAGCAACTCAAGTAACGGGTTTCTCTCCTGCTAACACCATTACCAACTTACCCATTAATCTTGATGTCTCGACTTTAGCTACAGGCTTCCACACTATCTATGTTCGAGGCAAAAACACATCTGGCGAGTGGACGCATACGCACTTCCGCACATTTTACATTGTACCGCTGAGTACACTAAGTTCAAACATAACTCAGATCGAATATTTTGTGGATACCGATCCGGGTGTAGGCTTAGCAACTCCAGTAACGGGTTTCTCTCCTGCTGCAACCATTACTAACTTACCCATCGACCTATTGGCTTCGGCCTATTCACAAGGTTTTCATACACTCTACGTACGTAGCAAAAACACATCAGGCGAATGGTCTCACACGCATTTTAGAAATTTCTACATCGTCAACAACCTACCATCTACAGATAACCTAGTCAAGTTCGAATACTTCTTTGACACCGACCCCGGGTTTGACAACGGAACCGCTGCACCAGTTGCACCCCCAGTTCCATCAGTGACCAATCAGGATATCTTTGCCGATGCATCCAGTCTTTCAATTGGTAGTCATACCATTTATGTACGCGCCAAAGACAGTGGCGGTGAGTGGACACAGGTGAGTACGGGAAGCTTTGCCGTCACCGCTGCATTACCTCCAACAATTATTTCTTTTACTCCTGCTTCGGGATTAGTAGGAGCAACTGTCTCGATTACCGGAACAAACTTCAGCTCAATAGCTGCCAACAATACAGTGACCTTCAATGGAACTGCGGCTATTGTTACGGCCAGTACTTCTACAACTATTACCACAACGGTTCCTGTAGGCGCTACAACCGGGCCAATTGCAGTTACTGTTGCGGGAAATACTATCTCCAGTTCAACTAATTTTATAGTAACAGTTTGCCCATCCGCACCGGTGACCAATTCTGGTCAGGGCTGCGAAAACACGGTCGTGAGTCTAAGTGCTTCTGGCGGTGCGAATGGCCAATATCGGTGGTACTCCGTAGCTACGGGCGGCACTGCCATCACGGGCGAAGTAAATGGCACCTATACAACACCTGCACTTACTATCACAACCATTTACTATGTTGCCATCAATGATGGCGCATGTGAAAGCCCACGCACTCCAGTCACAGCAACCATCAATCCTTTACCTACATCACCCTCTACAACGCCCGGCTCTTCGTGCGGCCCTACCGCTTCGGTAGTACTATCTGCATCCGGTGGAACCAACGGAGAATATCGATGGTACACAGTTGGAACAGGGGGAACAGCCCTCACAGGAGAAGTGAACGCCAGTTACACCACGCCTTTACTTGCTACCAACACTACATATTATGTTGCCATCAACAACGGAACTTGTGAAAGTACGCGCACGCCCGTAACGGCAACTGTGCTTACTACCGCTGCGCCAACCGCATTAGGAGGCGCCACTGCATGTCTAGGTAGTGCTGTCACGCTCACGGCTTCGGGTGGATTGGATGGGCAATACAGTTGGTACACCCTAGCCACAGGAGGAACCGCTATTCCTGGCGAAAAAAATAGCGCGTATCAAATTCCTTCATTGACGACAACCTCCACGTTTTACGTTAGCCTAACCAATGGCGGCTGCGAAAGCACGCGCATACCTGTTACGGCCACAGTTCTTACCAGCGGATGTGCGCCAGTAATCGCCACACAAACACTTACCACGCAGGTAGAAGGTAAAATTGAAATCAATCTGCAATCGCTGATCACTACGCCCGGCACATTAGATCCAATTTCGATTAAAGTGATCACACAACCGGCCAGCGGAGCGGTAGCTTCTATCACCAATTTTTTGCTTACCATTAATTACAAAGGCAAACCTTTTTCAGGAAAGGAAACCATCGTCATCGAAGCATGTAACACGAATGGGCTTTGTGGACAACAAACTTTCGTTATTGAAGTAGCGGGAGACGTCATTGTGTTCAACGCGGTGTCACCCAATGGCGATGGCAAAAATGAATTTTTGGTTTTACAATTTATCGAATCGATATCACCCAAAAATCAAGTGAGTATCTACAATCGATGGGGAGATGAAGTATTTTCTATTACGGATTATGATAATAAAACGCGTGTGTTTACCGGGCTCGGCACAGGTGGAAAGGAGCTTCCCAGCGGTACCTATTTTTATAAAATCGTATTCCCAAATGGCAAACCAACCATGACAGGCTTCATTTCATTAATGCACTAACTGTATGATTAAGATAAAGAGTCAGTACCATATGAAATCGCTATCACATCATTATGTGATTTCAAAACGCAAAACAAATAGCGAGTTTTGGCTTATGAAGGTTTTTCTCATTGGTTTGTCGGTCTTTTTCTGGCTCCCAGTAAGCGCGCAGCAAGACCCACTGTATTCGCAATACATTACCAATCCATTTGTAATCAATCCGGCTTATGCAGGTCTCACCAACAATTTAAACTTCTCACTCAACTACCGCAACCAGTGGGCAGGTTTTGACGGCAGCCCGAAGACGATCAACTTCAATGGACACATTTCGCTGCGCAACAATCAAATGGGTGCCGGACTGATGGTGGTCTCCGATCAGATCGGCAACAGCAAAATCACAGAGATATTCGGAAGTTATAGCTATCGCATCAACTTGACGGACGACAAAATTTTATCGTTTGGATTGCAAGCCGGCATGGCCAACTATCAAATCGATAATTCGAAAGTAAATCCCTTTCACAAAGACGATGACTTGTTTCTGGGAAACTTTTCTGAAACGAAACCGAGTTTTGGGTTCGGAGCGATTCTAAAAAACGACAAGTTTATGGTGGGGCTTTCTGTTCCACGTATGTTGCGTTCAACCCTCGAGACACAAGGAAAACAAGCCACGCTTTACACCCAGCATTATTACCTGTTGGGATCGTATCTCTTTTTTATTTCGGAACACGTGCGCTTTAAGCCAGCAACGATGATAAAAATGGTGAGTGGAGCGCCTCTTTCAATGGATTTGAACGCCTCTTTCATTCTTCATGAAAATTACCAGGCGGGTTTGCTCACGCGAAATTTCAATACCTACGGTCTTTTTATGCAAGGGCTTTTTAAAGATAGCATTCGGATCGGCTACGTGTTCGAAGTACCTACAGGTTCAGCCGTAGGTGCCAACTTTTCCACTCACGAAATCTGCATCGGCTATCGAATCAGTGCTTTTACATACCATTCGAAGTCGGGCGTTTTCGGTTTCTAGCCCGAAGAACATTTTTTGAATCTGGCTCGGTTTTTCTTTTTGTGATTTTCTTCATAAATCGGTAATCTAAACCGATTGTTATGGAAGCCTCTAGTCCTCTTGCCCAGTTTTTAAAGTGGGAAAAGCAGATGCCATCTTCTGTCTTTTTAAATTAACCAATTAACGGTGCCTACAAAACCTGGTCAT
>JABFSO010000244.1 GCA_013140555.1 Cyclobacteriaceae bacterium
GCCATGTATCCATGCTGAAGTGAACCCTCCGCTCCTCCGGTATAAACATTAGCTGTAATAGTTGTTGTTGTTGCCACAAACTTAAACCAGCGGTTGCTGCCGCCATTGGTATTCCAACAATTAGCATGGTTTTTATCGCGAGTAGCCATGACTGTGGTATACGCTGCATTGGCAGAGGTGCTGTTCATGACAAGTGCTACGGCTCCTTCGTAATAATCGTACGTTACTGCATCGTTGATGCCGATTTTGAAACTTCCGCGATAGCCCGAAGTTCCATTGTGATTATCAACCGAAATGTAATACGTGTTGCCGGGGGTTAAGCCCACTGCGCTAATCTCTAAATCATCATACTGATTGACATACTGAACACAACCAAGTTGTGTGGTGCCATCGGCTTCCCACAGTGCCATGTATCCATGCTGAAGTGAACCCTCCGCTCCTCCGGTATAAACATTAGCTGTAATAGTTGTTGTTGTTGCCACAAACT
The DNA here is from genome assembly GCA_013140555.1 of Cyclobacteriaceae bacterium. GTDB lineage: Bacteria > Bacteroidota > Bacteroidia > Cytophagales > Cyclobacteriaceae > ELB16-189. The sequence continues at coordinate 488 of JABFSO010000244.1, forward strand.
TAAACCAGCGGTTGCTGCCGCCATTGGTATTCCAACAATTAGCATTGTTTTTATCGCGAGTAGCCATGACTGTGGTATACGCTGCATTGGCAGAGGTGCTATTCATGGCAAGCGTAGTAGCCCCCTCATAGTAGTCGTAGTCAACATCGTCTCCCAAACAAATCTTGAATGTGCCACGATAGCCAGTGCTTCCATTATGGTTATCAACTGAAATATAATAGTCTTGGCCTATGGTCAAATTTGCGTAATTCAAACTTACACCGCTATACTGCGTAGCATACGTATTACATACAAGTTGTATGGTGCCCGTATTATCCCAAAGTGCCGCATATGCATGTTGCAAGGTCCCGCCAGTTCCTACGGAGCCACCGGCTATTACATCAAAATGCATTTTAGTGGTGGTGGCGGTAAACTTAAACCACACATTGCTACCTCCGGAAGTATTCCAACAGTTACCGGCAGTCATATCACCGGTAGCTGCTACCGTTGTGTACGCAGCATTGGCAGAACATCCGGATGCCAATGGGCCATGAGTGAGCGAAACGGCACTTGCGAAATTGTTATTGGCAGGTTGAGCCCAAGCCACATAACTTAGAATTACAAAAAGGAGGGATAGGGAGAATCGATTCATCGGTGTTATTCAGTTGTAGTGTGTTTATTAATTTTTGATTTGTAATAAAAATCGGGTGGAGGATTCCACGGTTTTAGATCAAATTCATTCGTCAATCCTACTACGTTGCTGATGATCTCATCGAGGTGATGAATGGGAATGAGTATTTTCGCTAAAATTTCATTATTGATCGGGTCGGTTCGATCGGCTTGATTGAAAATTTCGGCCAGCCCAAGAATGGTTGCGACCGGCCCCCTCACCTGATGCGAAAATATCCACGCTATCTTCTCCAACTTTTGATTCTTCATCAATATTTGTTCATCGAGCAGTTTGCGCTCAGTAATATTTCTAAAGTTGGAAATGATAGCCCGCACATTTTCATTGTGCAGTAGATTGGTAGCGGTTCCCTCTACAAATACGTAATGCCCTTCCTTATGACGCATTCGTTCTACTACGATCGGAAAGGTTCCTCCGGAAACATGAAAAATTTGTTCTCTCCGAACGATTGCTTGCATCAAATCTTCCGGATGAAACAAGAATTGAGAATTTTTTCCTACCAACTCGTGCGGTTGATACCCTAGAATAGAAAAAATGGCTGACGATGAATAGAGTATGGTGCCATCAGCAGCTTGCAGAATAATTGCATCACTGATCTTCTCAATTAAATGCTGAAACTTAATCTCTAGTTGCTGATTCTTTTTATGCAATTCAACGCGCTCGCTAACATCTCTAATATTAGCTACAGCCGCTCTCACATTTTCATCTTCTAATAAGTTGGTTACGGTACCCTCTACGTGCACATAGTGGCCATTCTTATGTCGCAACCGATCTGTCACAATGGGAAAAGCTTCGCCCGGATTAGCGAGTATTTTTTCTAATTTAGGCGCTATTGATTCGATATCATCGGGATGGTAAAAACTATAGGACCTTTTTCCAAAAATTTCTTCGGGTTTATAACCCAATATCTTCTCAACTGCAGGTGTACTATAAAGAATTTCGGCATCTGCATTTTGAAGGATAATTGCATCCGCACTTTTTTGAACCAATCGGCTAAACTTTACCTCTAACTGCTGGTTCTTTTTATTTAACTCTATGTGCTCTGTTAAATCTTGTATATACCCATACAACTTAACGCATTTGCCATTTACAATTTCAGGCTCTACCATCAACCTCACCCAATGCTTTTTCCCTTTGGCCGATATGGTTTCTGCTTCTAATTCAAATCCTACACCTGTCAGTTGGCAATCTGAAACAGCCTTTTGAACTGCATCTCTGCTTTCGCCTTCCTGATAAAAGTTTAAAATTTTTTCTAACTCAGGTTTATAGCTTTCTGAAACATCGGCCAATTCCCTTACCAAGCTAGACCAGAATATTAATCCCTTTTCAAAATCTACTTCCCAAGCTCCAATTTTGGCTAGCTTCATCGACCTTTCCAACATTCTTTTCGTGCGCTTCAATTCTGCTTCATGCTGATTGCGCACGGTCACGTTAGCACCAATAATGACCATTGCTTTACGCGAACCGTTAGAATTAAAAATGGGCATCTTGCGGACTTCAAATTCTTGCAGCACTCCCTCTTCATCCATTATTCGCTCTTCTAAAACAGAAAGCTTTTTATCTACCCAAGCTCTTTCGTCATTTACCTCACACAATTGATGTGCATCTGCCAATTCCGGATGAAGGATGGCCAATTCACGATCCGTTTTATTGTACCAATCAATCGTATGTAGTTTAAATAATCGCTTAGCTACTTCATTGGTAATTAACCATCGTCCTTGGCCATCTTTAAAAAAGATCGCTTCTGGCATAGCTTCTATTAAGGATACTAACCTGGTTGTGAGCAATTGCGTTTCCTCCTGAGCCTGCTTTCGATCGGTGCAATCATAGATATATCCTTGCATGCTCTGAACTGCTCCGTCTTGATTTCGAGTGATTATAGTATGATCGCGTACCCACGTCCACTCGCCATTTGTCGTTAGTAATCGATACTCCAGATCTATTTCATATCTAAGTTTTTGCAATGCCGAGGTATTCTTAGCTTCGATTACTATGGCAAGATCATTCGGATGAATATACTCGCTATATTTCTTTGTGGCTTGAATCAACTCTCTCGCTTCAATGCCCAGAATGGTTCTCACATTAGGAGAAACAAATTTAATAGGCCAACCTTCTTCGTTTCGCCACTTAAATGCCACCATAGGGCCATTCCGGAACAATCGGTTTTCTGTATGAATGGCATCGTTGATTGTTTTCTTCTCAGTGATATCCTGGCTCACCAAAATGATCAGCAATTCTCCTTCAGGCGAATGTTCCGTCCATGCAGTTTCTTCTACCCAAATGGTTGATCCATCCTTCTTACATTTTTGAATTTGCCATGAATGCACTTCATGAAAGTTTTCAAAACATTTATTGATCTGCTCAGTTGCTTCCTTTTGATGCGAAGACACAACCAGTTTGTTGATTGGTTGCCCTTCTAATTCGTGAATGCTATACCCTAAATGGAAAGCACCATACTTATTGACCGTCTTTACGATGGCTTGTGCGGAAAGCACAAAATACATGACGGGGGTATTGTCATACAAAAATTGATAGTGAAGCTCACTGGCTCGCAAAGCTTCTTTGGATTCCTGGAGTCTCTCTTCCGTTTCTAGTTCATGGGTTACATCATGACTAATGTCTAAATAGGCGATAACATTTTTTTCTTCATCGAATACGGGCATTAAACTGATGTCCACCCAATAGTGTGCCCCGGCTATGTTTTTGTTTTTTACTTTGGATCGCCAGGCGGCTCCGGCAGAAGTTTTTATCCGTATGTCATGCCAGATGAATGACGCGTGATTACTACCATCAATCATTGGATGTGGCCTGTGCAAAAATTCGTGATTTGCAAAGCCGCTTATTTTTTGAAAATTCTCATTTGCAAATTGAATACACCCATCGCTATCGAGAATGCTGATTATAGAAGAATTGCTCATTAGTTCAAATGACTTCTCCTGAATCATATTTTCAACAACTGGATGCAATACATTCATACAATTTTGACTGAATGAAATGAATAAAATACAACACGCTCATTTCACAAATAGACACAGTCTATGTTCCTGCAATTTGAAAACTAATGCAGTGAAATCAATTGACTTAAATCAATTTAGCATGTGTTCTGATGGTTGAAATAATTCAAGCATTGAATTATTTCATTTTCGGGTAGACTTGCTGAAATTCTACTCTTCAAAAACAGCAATAGCTTCTGCCGTTTTTTCTTTGTGATTCAGGAAGTACCGTTCTATAGCATCGCAACGCTGAGGTATTTCCTGTAAAAAATAATAGATATGCTGTATTCGTTGCTCTCTATCTACTTTTGCTTTAATAAATGCCTGCATTGGAGCGGAGTCTTTTTCTTTATTTAAAACAAATAAATTGCCGCTCCACGATTTATGTTGTAATGCCACAACGTCCATAATTTCACTTATTAGGTTGCTGTCAGCGTCAAAGATTAAACTGCTATTGATTCCTAACAATTGATCAGTGCGGTAATCAGTTGTTTTGCAAAGTGCATCGTTCACAAAAAGCAATCTACCTTCCTTATCGGTAATCAGTATGAGAAAATTCTCTAAAACAAATTCCTGAAAAAAGGTCACGTCTATTAAATTATAGATTCTACTTCTGATCTTACTTTTGAAATCGTACACTAAAAGTAGAGAGATATAAATCAATTAGAATTGATTTTAATCAAATAAGCAACGCAGTTAAAATGAACGGTTCTTCTATCTTAAAACTTCCTGCCGCACAGTGCTTTTCGCGCGCAAGCGGCTAAGTGTTTCTTGCTCGATGCCTAGATAAGTGGCAATATATTTAAGAGGAATGCGACCCAGCCAGTTGGAATGCTTCGCCAGTAAATCATTATACCGTTCTTTTGCGTTCGAAAATTGTAATGCCTCCAATTGGTCATTGAGTTGTAATACTACCCATTGCGCCACATGTCGTCCATATCTTTCCCAATTACGGGTGGAGCAATAGAGTTCCTCGCTATTTGTAGTAGAGTAAGATAGAATTTCACAATCCTCTAATGCTTGAATGTAGTAGCGGGAAGGTTCATGCCGTAGCATAGATGCATACGCTACAAGAAAATCATATTCAAGCATAAAATTACAATTCACTTCTTTGTCCTGCTTTCGATAAAACTGCCGGAACGCTCCTTTCACGCAAAAACCTATTTCCTGCGGGACTTGACCTTCTCTGATGAAATAATCATTCTTTTTATATGATTTAAGAACCAGTTGATCGGTTACCATTTTAACTTCTTCGTCTGTCAGCATGGGGTTAAGCTGACGCATGGCAAACACTATGG
>JABFSO010000162.1 GCA_013140555.1 Cyclobacteriaceae bacterium
ATGTTTTGCGTTCCGAAGTTGGGAATGATTTTCGTTCCGGCAATTGCAGCTGTGGTTGAAACATCCGAATTTATTATTGCTCCACTATTAATTTGCAGATTCGAAAAGCTTCCAGCCAGATCGCCATTGGCTGTAGTTGTTGTCGTAATATCATCATTAGCATTCGTATCTCCCGTATTAGAAATTACTGTACCCACAATACTGATTCCCGAACCGGCCGTGTAGGTTGTGCCTGATCCTCCACTACCCAATGGGCCTTCCCAAGCGGTTCCATTATAATAATATATTTTCTTTTCGCTTTCATCAAAAACAATCATTCCTGCAACAGGTGTAACAGCCGATTTATTGGAAACAATAGGGATGATCAGACCTTGATTCTTGCCAGGAGAATTCAGCCATAGAACTGCATTTGAATTCGTGCTGGTCGTTCCAATTGAAACAGAATTTTGAGCTGAAACTAATTGCCATGAAAAAATAAAAATAATAATCCAGGGAATCGTTTTGTTAAAAGTCATAATGCGGTTTCTAATAAATTCTTGCCAGTATTAGATGGAAATTTTTCACAAATCTCACCCAATCCGAGGTGCATCACTCCAAGTTTGGTTGCATTGAATAGTATTTATGTTGCGAAAGCCTAAACTTAAAAAGTGGAGCAACCGGTTGTAACAAAAAAAGCTGCCCTTTCAGGCAGCTTTTACTCTACTCTACTCTACTACATCCATTAATTTGTTCTCGGATTCATGACAGGGGCGCTATCTGACGATGGTTTATTATATACTATTTCATTATCGGGAACATCCCAATAATCTAAATAGTTATAATTGATAGTCGCATTTGTATTTACAACCCCGTTTTTGTCGACCACAACTGCTTGTGTGCGTCCGCCACCATTTGACACCGGATCAATTATACCCCATCTTCTGGCATCATAAAAGGCTACACCTCTAAATGCCAAAGCCACTCTTCGTTCTCTTCGCAATTCTTCTTTTACTACAGCAAGGGTCGATGTAGGTGTTGTAGTTAATCCGGCACCTTGATAATTTCGCACTGCGTCAATACTCGCTCCCGCTTCTGTAAGGTTACCCAAATACAAATTGGCTTCTGCTTTCATCAGTTCATTCTCTTCATATGTGCCAGCTAGATAAGTTTCACCTTCTCCAACAGTACTATTTGAGTAAATCATTACACCCGCGCCAGCCGGTCCAACACCAGAAGTATTATCAATCAAACTCCATCGGGTATTAAAAATATTTCCTCTATCGGAGTTTCCCTTCCATGTACCCCCACCACTAGTTACTACTTCAAAATTGTTAGTGAATCGTTTATCTCCCGGCTTAAAATCTTGTACGAGTCGCTCACTCACCTTATAGGTACTTGAAGTAGGGTCACCTGACGTTAGCAATGGTACATTACCCGTTGTAGAAGAAATAAAGTCTCCGTTCGAATTACTTCTGCCAATGAAAATGTTATCTGTGGGCAATATTCCGCTATTACATAAAGTTAGCAGTTGATTCCATTGCGTGGTCGTCATTGAACTAACTTTCGTATTCACTAAAATATTTCTAGCCTTCATCGTGTTGATATTCCGTATCCACATAGCTTGTGTTGGAATAATCCCTTTGCCCACTTGATTCATACTTGGTACAATTGCTTGCATGATTTTGGTATAATCAGCCGTATTGGTCACTGCATTGATCGCAGTAATAGCCTTATCAAAGTTACTATTGGATTCTGCTATGATTGCTTGGCGGTCAACAAACTTATTATTTGTGGTCCCCACCTGGTCATTAATAATGCCTGCCACATACATTGATCCAATGCGTGCGTAACAATATCCTTTCCACCAATACGCCCATGCCTTCATCGTGTTCTTTTTCGAAGCTACATCGCCTGCAAATGCTATTCCATCCACGTATGCCAACAAAGCATTGCAATGATTATTTAGCGTATAGATATAAGACCACTCATAATACACCATGTTCTGACTACTCTGAGAATTTACATTGGCTAACCGTAGTAATCCAAGTTGAGTATTCGGATTTGCAGGATTGTTTACGATTGAGTTATCATCCAATTGAACCCAATCAGGCATTATTAACTGATTAATATATACGTTAGCCGCTTCCACACCTATTTCATCACCCATCCCGGAATGATATGAAATCACATCCGTCAAAAATGTGCCCGCAAAGCCACCGAATTTATTTCCCGTCCAGCCCGAATAGTAAGTTCCTAAGCCAAGGGATATAATATCATTCTCCGTCTTGATATTAGAAGCTGTTGGTTGGTTAGGATTTTTTACATCAAGCTGATCTGCACAAGAGAAGACAAACATGCAACTAAGCAGAATGCCAAATTGTAATCTATTCTTATTCATAGTTTATTGATTTAAAATCCAATGTTAAGAGCGATTTGATACGATTTTAAGTTAGGTGTAGTGCTATGATCCACGCCTCTGTCAAATGCTGAGTTAGTAGAACCCGAACTTATTTCCGGGTCAAATCCTGTATAATCCGTTACGGTTAAGATATTCCGACCGGTTACTACCAATTGCAACTTTCTAAACGCAGGAAGTTTGTAGATCTTGGTAAAATCAATGCCAACTGATATATTTCTTAATCGCAGAAACGTAGCGTCTTCATAGAAGTAATCCTTTGTACCATTATTAGAGCCCGCTTGATATACACCTCTGTAGAACGCTGTCCACGCACCAGTTTCACCATTGATCGTAATCGGTTTTTCATAGTCACTATGAATTCCATCACGGTACATCCAGGATTTTGTTTGATTGTACAAATGGCTTTTATAAACCCAATCAAATTGAACGGAGAATGTTAGAAATTTCTTATACGTTACCTCATTAATAAATGAAGCATTGAACTTAGGAAATGAATTCCCCAGGCTTTGCTGATCGGATGTGGCGATGGGCTGCTTTGTACTTTTATTAACTACATACCCATTGCTGGCCACTTCATAATTAGCCTGATTAGCCACGGATATGTATGGATTACCATTGTTATCTTTTTGATCAACACTTCGCAACATCTTAAACCCATACAACTGCCCCACTGCTTCACCAGCTCTAAGTACATAATTTGAACTTCCAGCGTTTGAAGTGACTACCACTTCCGCATTATCCACCACATTTGTTATTTCAGAATATTGTCTTCCGAAATTGGTAGTAAAATTCCAATTGATGGTTGATGTTGATAATACCGCAGCATTCAACGTAAATTGAAAACCTTGCGATCCGAGAGAGAATGCATTGTTTCTCAACGTACCAACTCCTGATGAAGGGGATCGATCTACATTATAAATTGCATTCTTGGTTGAACGATCCCAATAGGTCGCTGACAAATTCAAATTTTTCAACCACGCTCCCTTTAATAAATCCAACGTCATATCCATACCCAATTCCTTTTCCTCCGAAACTTCCACATCTAAGTTTGCGTTCGGCTGGGCGTTGGGATAGAAAAACGCATTGCCTGTTCCGAGTATCGCTGTTCCTAAAGTTACGTAACGATCAAATGGGCGGGGCTGAATACCTGCTTGTCCATATGCCGCTCGAATCTTAAACTCCAATATTGTTTTAGACAAACCGGTGTTGTCCCAAAAATTCAATCCGGATAAACGCAAAAACGCATCGCCACGAGGGAAGGTAAAAGGCTTTGAGCCAGCTCCAAAAGCAGATGAGTAATCACTTCTGAATCCACCAGAAATTCCCAAAAATTCTCCGTATTCAAAATGTTGATTGACTAAATATCCATACGTTACAAAAGGCGTACGTGTATCATTGTTGATTCGATAATTAGCTGCTTGACTAGCATTATAAGGTTTATATGTAGGCAAATCTAAACCGTACGTAAAATATGTATGCAACTCATTGCGTCTCCAATCAAATGTGGCAAGAGTGGTGGACTTAATTGGCAATCGGCTTTTGAAATCCTTTTGAAAATCGATTGTAGCAGATAGGGTTGCCAAGAAATTTTGAAAGGTATTTTTTGTGTCATAATTATCTACTTCGCCTTGGCGTGTAGAGTTAAACCAGCTAAGAATTCCATTCTGACCATTGGCGATTGAATTGCGATTGCCAGTCTGATTTTCAATTAAATTTTGTTCATCTCTTGATTGATAGTTGACACCATACTTCGCAGACACTTCAACAAATTTTGGAAATTTGTAAGTAGCCGAAAAATTTTGAATGACATCGATGATGTTTTCGTAGCGGTTGCTATACTGATAGCGGTAATTTGGATTTCGTCCATTTACTCCACCGGCATCACCCATACGATATCCATAATTACCATCGACATCTTTTAACTCATAGTCGACAAATGGTCTGGTATTAAGTAGGTTATAAATTACACTGCCTCCTCCAAAACCCGCTTGATTCCACCAGTTAATTGTATTTCTAGTATAAACTAATTGAGTAATAGATCTTAATTCTAGTCCTTTTACCAATTCAAATCCAATGTTAGATGTAAAGTTGGTTCGATCATTATATCCGTCTCCCTTAAAATTACTCTCCTGGCGGTTGTTAGCAATGGATATGCTGAAATCAGATTTTTCACCCGCTCCTGATATGGCGACACTGTTGTTGATCGTATTGGCAGGAACTAAATAGAGACCAAAATGATCGATATAAGAAAAATTGCCCACATAAGGTTTGTTTGCTTTACCGCTAGGATCCAGTGCATTGTAACCCACATTACCACTAAACGTAAATGTGGCTGGGTTAATAGTAATAGGATTAGCTCCCGAAACAATGTTTCCGTTCGCATCCGTGGTAAAATTATGGAATCGAGACTTTCTAACATTACCCTCGTTAATTAGTGTACTTTGGGTAATACTGCTTGAAAAATCAATATTTACTTTTCCCTTTTTTCCTTTCTTTGAAAAAAGTTGGATAACGCCATTGGCACCTTGTGCACCATAGATGGTAGCTGCCGCGGCTCCCTGAACAACTTCAACTCGATCGATGGTGTTCATATCAATCGCATTTAAGTTTGTTGACCCCATTTGAACTCCATCAATCAAAATCATTGGGCTGGTGGTCTGATTAATTGAGTTAACTCCCCGCAATAAGATATTGACGCTGGCTCCTGGCGTACCATCAACACTTGAAATTTGTGCTCCTGCAATTCTTCCAACTAAGGCTTGATCGATTGAAGCCGTAGGGGCCGCAGGAAATTTATCAGACGATAACGATTCTACAGAAATAGCTAGTTTCTTCTTCTCCGTAGCAATACCTGTTCCGGTAACAACTATCTCAGATAATTGTGTTACATCGGAAACCAATTGAACGTCAACCAAGGATCTCTCTCCCACTTGAATTTGCGTGGCTTTCAATCCAATGAAAGAAAAAACCAAAGTTGATTCTCCCGAGGCTACCGATATCGAATACTTTCCATCCGAATCCGTAACGGTTCCATTCGTGGTTCCTTTCACTACTACATTCACACCCGGCAAGGCCGATCCATCTTCAGCAGATGTAACCCTTCCCGCAACAACTCGGTCTTGCGCTATTACATGAAAAGCAAGCAACCAAGAGAAGCATACAAGTAAAATCTTCTTCATAAGTTTTGTTTTAGTTTTTAGATAACTCCGCCTGATCTTTGTTACACCAGAACGTTATACCAAAACTCACTATTCTAATTTCACCAGAGAATACCATCAACTACCGTATTTTCTTTTACCATTTAGGCATTCACGTAAAAACATTAGTTACCGGCATACCACATGCTTCATTTTGTCATTTGATTATTTCAAATGGTTATAAAATAAAAAAGAGCTCACCGACCAAGTGAACTCTTTACCATAATTAGTGTGAATCTCATCTAACCCCTGATTCGATTCTCTTCTAATTATTTATCTTGATTTATAAAAAACTCATAGTAAAACTAGCAGTACACACAAACTGCTGAACTATATCAATCGATCACTATTCGCTTTGGCGATGGCTTCTGATTTCGAATTAACCTTCAGCTTGACGTAAATATTTCTGATGTGTGTTTTAGAAGTCTCTTTAGAAATATGACATTCTTCTGCTATCTCAGAATAGGTTTTGCCTACGGAGATCATCTGCATAATTTGTCTTTCTCTGTTCGAAAGCGGAGAGTTTACATTAACATGGTAATTATTAATTACTCTACGCGCTATTCGTGTGCTGAGCGGTGCTCCTCCTTTAATAAGTTCTTCCAATGCCAGAATCAATTCCACATAATTCACTGACTTTAATATATACCCGATAGCACCCGCTCGTAGGGCTTTAAAAATAGTATCGTCATTTTCATAATTTGTAACTATCACCACTTCCGTAGCCGGATAGCACTCACTTATTAATCGTGTGCCTTCAATTCCGTTGGTGCCAGGCAAATCAATATCCATTAACACAATATCTGGTATGGATTTCTTAAATGACTTAAAAGCTGCATCAAAAGTATTATAAATCCCAATCACATTGAATTTATCGGTTCCTCCGATCACCAAATTAAAAATTTGCAATAGACTGCTGTCCTCTTCAATAATTACTACTCTCTTTTTTAATGCAATCATTTTACTTAGTATTTAAATCTTAAAACATAAACAAGATTTGTGTTTGCTTCCAAGACAAAAATAAATAAGCTAAAAAGGATCGGGTAAAACTCTGCGATCAAATGATGGTAAATTGGTTGCACTTTTGTAATGCAATAACCTCAACCAATTTAGGGGATTACCCTTGAAAACGGCTGGATTATCTCCGATTGTGTGTAAGTTGCAACAAAAGCACTGCTATGCGCAACCAAATTAATATTCAGAATAGTGGCTAATTCTGAAGAGTGACAACCATCGCAAAGCGCACCGGTTGACCGAAATCATGTTGTCGATAATGAAAGCAAGCAATTCTCTAAAAAGTCAATCAAATTCATTGACTACGTTATTCCGACCGCAATGAATCCACCGGGTTGATGGTAGCCGCTCTTAATGATCGGTAACCCACCGTAGCAAAAGCAATAACAAACGTAATCAGTAAGCCGATCACGAAGTAAGCCGGCCCTACTGTAATGCGATACTCAAAGTCTTGCAACCACAAGTTTGAAAAATACCATGCAAATGGTGTAGCTACTGCGAACCCAATGACAATTAGAATCAAATATTCTTTTGAGAATAAGAACAATATACTTTCGACCGATGCACCCAACACTTTGCGTACGCCAATCTCTTTTGTTTTTTGATTCGCCATAAAGGCAGCTAAACCAAACAAACCAAGGCAACCAATCAATATAGCAATAGATGTGAAAATGGTGAGTAGTGTAGACATCTTGGCCTCCTGATCATAGAACGAACGAATATCTTCTTCTAAAAACTGGTATGAGAAAACAGCTTCCGGATACGTGGCCTCCCATTTTTGTTGCACTTCTTTGATGGTCTCCTGCACATTCATCGGATTTACTTTGATCGCCATGGAGCGATAGCGCTGAATTCTATTGAGCAAAATGGTTGCTTCAATTGGCTCGTGCAACGACATGGTATGAAAATTTTTCACCACTCCCACGACAGGCAATCCCTTTCCCCACATTTTTATATTCTTACCAAGGATATCCTGCGGATTATCAAATCCCGCCATTACTGCTAATTTTTCATTCACCACAAACCCGCGTGCAGTATCTAAATCTTGTATATTATTACCGGCCACAAACTGTAAACCAAACAACTCGGCATAGTTACCATCTACTTGTTTCACTTGCGTGCCATAGCGCTGATCACTTCCTTCTAAAGTAAAATCAGTTGACTGCACACTTCCGGAAGAAGGTGGAGCACTGTTTAAACTAACGGCTTCAATTCCCTTCATTCGCAAAACCTCTTCGCGCAACGTTTTCATTTTGCTAGAGCCATCTTTAAAACCCCATCCTTCATTTTCGGGTATGGGCATAATGATGATGGCATCTTTCTTAAAACCTAAGTCTTTGTTTCTGAAATAATCCATCTGGTTAATCAGAATAATAGTGCCAATGATAAACAGTTGCGAAATGGAAAACTGTAAAATCACCAAACCTCTTCGTAACAAAAAACTAGATGAGTTACGATTGCTGACTTGGTTCTTAATAGCAAATACCGGATTAAGTTTTGAAACAATCAGCGATGGATACAAGCCTGATAAGATACCAACAATAGCAGTTATGCCGATCAGAAAAACCCAAAGCCCCGTATCGCTCCACAGGTTAATGGAAAGGCTTAACGACAAAAAGGGATTTAAGAAAGTAAGCGCGATCTGCGCAAAGCCAAGTGCCAACACTACCGCTAATAATGTAACCAGACTGGACTCGCCTAAAAACTGCATGACCAATTGTCCACGTGAGCTTCCCAATGTTTTGCGGATGCCTACCTCTTTCGAGCGCTTGATCGATTCGGCTGTCACCAAGTTGATAAAATTGATGCAAGCTGTGATTACCAAAAAAATGCCAATCACCGCCATGGCCATGAGCATTGGCCGGGTGGTTGTATTGTAGTTGTAATTTCCAAAACGATCATCAAAATGAATTTCAGACAGTGGTTGCAATTCGTACGCCACTTTATCAGGATTCTCTCCATGATACTTCTTCGCAAAATCCGGAAGGCGTCTTTCGAGTTCTGTAATCTTTACATCGCTCTTCAATAAAAAGTAACAATGTTCATCGCTCCAAATACCATTCCAACCCACTTCATCTTTTTCTTTCTTAATCGTGGCATACGATACAATTACATCAAAAGGAAAATCTGTATTGGTTGGTAAATCTTCTACAATGGCTGTTACTTTAAACTCTCGGCTCTCAAAATTAAATACTTCGCCAATCGCGTCTTCCTTACCAAAGTACTTTATTGCCGAAGCCTTCGAGATCACCGCTTCGTTGGGTTCGTCTAAACCTTTTTTCGCATCGCCTATCAGCACTTTGCGATCAAACAAATTAAAATAACCAGGAGGTGCATATGCCACACCTTTGCTTTCTTCAAATTTCTTCAGTTCACCATTCTTTTGAGGAACGGTAATCAGAGCACCATTTCCACGGTAGGAAGTAAATATCACTTCTTCCGCTTCCGGAAAATCATTTCGAAATGCTTCGGGCAAAACAGGCGGCACACCGGCTTGAAAATCTTTACCTTGATTACCTTCTGAACTGGAAACAACCCGATAAATACGATCACCCTTCGAATGAAAATTATCAAAGCTTAATTGATAGCGCACCAGTAAAAACAAAATCAGGCTGGTGGTAACTCCGAGTGTAAGCCCCGACACATTTATCAACGTGCTGCCTTTTGAGCGCCACAAATTTCGGATAGCAGTAGTAAAGTAATTCTTTAGCATATCAAAGTGATTTGAGTAAAGATGTCAAAGGAGTTTAAAAAGTTTTATTCGCTCTTCAATGAATCAACCGGATTGGCAGCCGCTGCACGCAGCGAACGGTAGCCTACTGTAAGTATAGTGATGACGAGCGTACTCACGATACCTATTGCAAATACAATCCAACTCATTTCTATTCGGAATGCAAAACCTTGCAACCATTGATTCATGGCAAACCATGAAATGGGTACCGCTATCACAAACGCGATAACAATGAGTATAATAAACTCTTTTGAAAACATGCCCACGATATGACCAATGGAAGCGCCCAAACTTTTTCGGATAGCGATCTCTTTGGTTTTCTGTTGCGCCATAAACGATGCAAGTCCATACAAACCTAAACAGCCAATGAAGATGGCTATGCCGGCAAAAATTTCAAACATGCCAAACATGCGCTCTTCTTCGCGGTATTGACGATCTATGAATTGATCTAAGAATGTGTATTCAAAAAGATACTCCGGATATTGTGCGGTCCACGCCTCTTCAATTTTCTTTACTACTGCAGATACATTATTCGATTCGATTTTTATTCCGGCCTCATACGCCATATTGAAAGGCATCAATAGTGCAGGTTTAATTTCCTGACGCAAGGATGCCGCATGAAAATCTTTAATCACACCTATGATGGGGCCTGGTGTATCATTAAATCCAATAGTCACACTTTGCCCAATGGCTTCTTTCGCAGAGGCAAAGCCCAGCGTCTTCACGGCTGTTTCGTTAATCACATACACCCATTTGCTATTTTCTCTTCCGGCATTTCCAATTTTGATATCGGATTCAGTAAACCATCTTCCTTCTATCAACTCCATGCCGTATACATCTTTATAGTGCGCATCGACAGGTTTAATATCTACTCCATATCGTTGTGTATTTCCCTTCTCAGTTAAATACATGCCTGTTCCAAAATTCATGTCTGACGTGGGAGCGCCCAATGCAAACGACACATCTTTTACATCACCGCTTGCCATTAAACTATTGCGCATAGCTTCCAGTTTCTCTGGTTCGCTGGAAGGCAACTTTACATTGACAACTGCTTCTTTATTAAAGCCCAGTGGCTTTTCGCGGAAGTAAGAAAGTTGACTGGAAACCACCAGCGTGCAAATGATCAGCACTTGAGCAATAAAAAATTGCAGCACCACCAGCATTTTGCGCACAGGCACTGAGCCATGTGTTTGCTGCGACATTTTACTCTTCAATGCCTTTACGGGATTGAACTTGGATAAGATCAATGCGGGATAAGAACCGGAGAATAGAGCCGTGAATAAAATGATGCTACCTAAAAAGAGCAATACCATAGGGCTACCAAATAGGTTTAGTACAATTTCTTTCTCCAAGAAATTACCAATTACCGGTGCCAACCACTCTGCAGCTACCACTGAAAGCAAACCGGCTATCACCGTCAATAAAAATGCTTCACCCAAATATTGTAATGCCAATTGTCCTTGTTGTGCACCAAGTGTTTTGCGCACGCCCACTTCGCGCGAGCGATGAATGGATAAAGCTGTAGATAAATTGATGAAGTTAACGCACGCAATCACTAAAATGAATAACCCGATGCAACCCAACACTATTAAGATAGAAGAAGAAGTGGATGTCGATCCGGGGTTTTCACTAAGCTCTGTATTGAAATGAATATCGGAGAGCGGTTGCAATAAATATTTCTCACGATCTGCATCTTCTGCATTGTAGTACTTCTTAACGAATGGGGCAAACTTCGACTCCATCGACTCTTTTGTAACATTGGAAGGGAGAACCACATACGTAAAGCCCGATGATTTTAACCCCCATTGATCCATCGAGAAACCCAAAAACTGTTTACCAATATCGGGTGTCAATGTTGCGCGCGAGGCGATCATGTTGAATTTGATATGCGATGGCGAAGCAGGCGTGCGTATGATACCCGCTATCTCCATATCCAACAAATTATCCAACTTAAAATGCTTCGCATCTTTTTTCAACAGCTTGCTGGCAAATTCTTCTGTCAAAAAAACTTTGCCGGGTTGCGCCAAATCTTTTTTCGGATTTCCCGATAAAACTTCAAAATCAAATACATCAAAGAAAGAAGAATCAGCAAATACGATGTTCCCCACATTCATTTTCTCTTCTTGCATGGTGAGAAGCGATCGAAACTGAAAGTGAAATTGAGTAGACAAAACTTCAGGGAAATCACTTTTAAAAGCTTGTCCAGCAGGATAGGGTGTTACACTGCTTTTAGAAATTCCCGATGCATCGGTAGAATGACGAATGACCCGATAGGTATTGCTCGCATTTGTAAATTGTTTATCATAACTCAACTCGCGACTGATAATCAAATAGATGATCAGGCACGTGGTGATACCTAGCGCCAATCCAGCAATATTGATCGTTGCGTATGACTTGTTGCGTAAAATGCTGCGGAAGGCAATGACAAAGTAATTTTTAAACATGATGCTGTCTTTTGCAGTATCATTATCCAACATCAATGCCAAATAGCAAATCAGCTATTTTACGCCTAATTGATAGACTTTAATATCTGATCTAGTTCAAAAATGCTCGCTTTCGTCCGATAGCGGACGGTTCAATTTGCAAACCATGAGGTCGAGTTGCTATCTTTACGCCATGCTTCAAATCATTCTAATCGGAATTTTATTTGCAGGTGCGGCCTTTTATTTGGGCAGAATGGTCTATCGTTCATTTCAGTCGAAGCAGCAGTGTGCTTCCGGCTGTGGCAAGTGCGGATTATCCGAAGTTAAAGAATAATCAGGCCCATACTTTGGTGCCTTCGGTGCAGTTGCGGCACATTTCAATTTCACTTCTTGATTTTAACAAGGTCGATCGGAACTGTTGGTACGCAGCTCCGTGCCAGATTTCTTCAAACGAATTTTTGGTAAGGTCGCCCAACACATAATGCGCATCTTTATCAAAACAACAAGGCACCACTTTTCCATCCCATGTAATCACACAACTGTGCCACATCTTCCAACAATGATCATCTAGTGCACTTTTGATTTCGTACGTGCCGTCATTTAATTTTTTGTAGCGCGAATAGCGATCCAGTGTGGGCATCAGATCAGAACCATTTTTGTAATCGTAAATCTGTGCGGTCTTCAGTGCTACTTCATCCACTCCTAGTTCATCAGCCAATTTTCGCACTTCATTAATTTGATGTTCGTTGGGTTTCACCACCAAGAATTGAAAAATAACATGTGGTGTTTTCGATTTTAACTCGCGCTTCCACTTAATGATATTTTTGGTTCCCTCAATGACCTTTGAAAGATTACCACCTACACGATACGAAGCATACGTCTCTTGCGATGTTCCATCTATCGAAATGATCAGACGATCGAGACCTGACTCAACTGTTTTTTTTGCCGCCTCGCCATTCAGATAATGCGCGTTGGTGGATGTAGCCGTGTAGATTCCTTTGTCTGCCGCATAGCGTATCATATCGACCAACAAGGGATGCAGATACGGTTCGCCTTGAAAATAAAAAATAAGGTATGAAAGCGAGGGTGCCAATTGGTCAATCACCGATTGATACAATTCCGGTTTCAACATTCCCGTAGGTCTTGTAAACGAACGAAGTCCGCTCGGGCACTCGGGACATCGCAAATTACAGGAAGTGGTCGGCTCAATAGAAATACTGATCGGCATGCCCGCATGTGTGGGCTTTCCGCTTACGCGGGATGCATAGTAACTGGACAAAATTTTAGTGGCATTCCACGCCCGTGAAGGAGTTGCCTTCGAAAGAAAATTCAGTCCGTCTTTAAAATTGCGATTCATTCTAAGCAGTAAAATTACCTTTTCGCAGGCGATTGTTTACCTTTCGGAAGAAAAAAGTAGCCTGCTATTTTACAGGTAAATGACCATTCTCATGAAGAAACTATTCCTTGCAGCTCTTTTGTTGATTTCGCTATCGGCAAAGACGCAAACTCTGTTATCCTCGAAAGCGGAAATCTCAATTATCACCTGCGGGCCCTATCAGGGTGAACTTTATTCGGCTTTTGGCCATAGCGCTATAAGAGTATTCGATCCGGAATTAAACATCGACTATGCCTATAATTATGGTGTTTTCGATTTCAACCAACCCAACTTCTATCTCAATTTTACCCGAGGATTTTTGTATTACAAATTAGGCGTGTATTCATATCCTCACTTTCGTGATTATTATATTTCAAACAATCGCTACGTACATGAACAAGTGGTGAATTTAGATTCTGTACAAAAGCTAAAGATTTTCAGTTACCTGGAAAATAATTCGCTGCCCGAAAATCAAACATACCGTTACGATTACTTTTACAACAACTGCTCCAGCAAAGTGCGCGATGTCTTTGCAGAGGTTTTTAAAGACCAAATCCGGTTCGATGGTTCGTTCATTAAAACAAATTACACCATCCGCGATCTGACGGATATTTATTTGCAACAACAACCTTGGGGTGATTTAGGAATTGATATTTGTTTGGGCTTGCCCATGGATAAAAAAGCAACTCCCTATGAATACATGTTCTTACCAGACTATCTCGAATCTTCGTTTGACCATGCCACACTGAATGGGGCGCCTATCGTAAAACAAAAAATTGCGGTGTATGAAAGTGTCCCTGAAGCCATCTCGTTTCATTGGTATCACCCGTGGATTGTGTGGGGCGCAATTTTTCTATTGGTTAGTCTTCTCTCCTATCGAGATTGGAAACGAAAAAAAATAACAAAATGGTTTGACATCACGCTATTTGGAATTCTTGGACTACTGGGTTTGTTGTTGTTAATATTATGGACAGCCACAGACCACAAAGCCGCTGCCAACAACTTTAATTTGCTGTGGGCAATTCCGTTTCACTTGTTTGCTGCAATCGCTTTGTTTAAAAAATCCATTCCAGCTTGGGTGTACACTTATTTTCTGGTAATCGTCATTATCACCGCTTCTTTATTAGGAGGTTGGGTGCTTTTGCCACAGCAAATGAATAGCTATTTGCTGCCATTGGTGTTTATCATTTTAATGCGCTCAATTCTGTTGAGTCGAAAGACAGCGTAGAATATTTCAGCATAAGTAATCAAAATAAAAAACCCCTCGTCAGGCGAGGGTTTTTTATTGATGGTGTCTGTAAGATCCTCAGTTTCATATTCACTGAGAATATCTACCAACCGTTTGTTGCGAAAGGGGTTGCGGTATTTTTCTAAGTCGCCAAAACAATATCGGACTGAATCTTGATAGCTACCATTCATCAACCGACATTGTATTGGGTAGAGATCATTCCATTCCAAATATTGATATATTTCATCTAGCCGCTTGATCAGATTAAAATCTTTAATCTTTGCTCGGTAAATAATATTCGGTTCAATCTTCAACTCAAAGCGCCAAGGTTCTAAGAAACGATAAACCCAAATCAATCTCTTCCCATACAAGTCATGTTCCAAGGTCGGATAAAAGTATTTTTTCTCGCGATCGGTAAATTCCTTCTTTGCATAAGAATCCGGAAAAAGCCGCTGTAGGTTTTGTTCACGTTCCTCATAGATCTTCTTTCCAAATTTTCTACGCTTGACCTTAAACTCTTTTTTAGAACTGTACTGAATAGTATTAATTTTATCAAGCAACTTCTGAAAAAACAAAGCATCATCGCTTTGAGATACGTCCTTCCGCAATACAAAAAACCGTTTCCACCCTCGTTGAACCGGTGGATCGAGTTTTTCATAACCTAAATTTGAGATCTGTTTAGAAAGATTCCGGTACTCAAAAAACAATTGAATCAGCTTCTTTTCAAAATGCTTACGATGCATTCGCTTTTTATGTCGGACCGATCGTATTCGGCTACACTGCAAATAGTAGTTCAATTCTTCGTTATTCATTGCTCAATCTTTAGCCATTCGCACAATGCGTGGAATAAATTTACCGTCTACGCGCACCAAGTTGGTTTGGCACTTCATAACTTGCTCTATATCCTTGTACGCATCAGGTGCTTCTTCGGTGCTTCCACCGATCAGCGTTACTTTTTCACTTTGAAGTAGTTTCTTCAAACTGCTCATCGTAATCGAATTCTTCGCTCGCCATCGCGACAATTTTCTTCCGGCTCCGTGCGAAGCGGAATTTAACGAAGCTTCATTTCCCAAACCACTGACAATGTATCCGGGTGCAGTCATACTTCCGGGAATGATTCCCATCACACCGGCCGCTGCTGGTGTCGCACCTTTGCGGTGAACGATGTATTCTTCGTCATCGTGCAATCGCTCTTTCCATGCAAAGTTGTGATGGTTCTCCACTTTCGTTAATACCGAAAATCCCATCGCGCCACAAAGATTTTCATGAATGCGATCGTGACATGCTTTGGCATAGTCTCCTGCTAAGTTCATCGAGAGCCAATACTCCTGCCCTTCCTCGCTATCTAAATCGAGCCAGGCGAGTTGCTTCGCTTCGCGCGGCAGTTTGCATTTGTTCATGGCGATGTTGGTATAGTGCTGCGCCACATTGGCTCCTAAACTTCGCGAACCGGAATGCGACAAAATAGCCGCATAATTTCCTGCATGCAAATGAAGGCTATTATTTTCTTCGAGTGATACAATTCCGAATTCCACAAAATGATTTCCGGAGCCAGAGCTTCCCAACTGCCGTACACATTTGCCATGAAGACGCTTCAACAATTCGGTCTCTTTAAAAACGGGGCTATCCAGAATTTCGTGATCGAGAATTTCATCAAGACCGCCATCATTACCAAAATGTGTTTGCGCTTGCAACGCTTTCTTCAATTCATACGCGTGATGTTCTACATAACTTCCAGGTAAATCTAAAATGCTCAGCGCCATCCGACAGCCAATGTCCATACCTACTCCATAAGGGATAACGGCATTGCGTGCTGCGAGCACTCCACCAATGGGTAATCCGTACCCTTGATGTGCGTCCGGCATCAATGCGCCTTTGGCTGCGATCGGAAGGCACATGGCTACTTCCATTTGCTGAATGGCATTGCGCTCGATATGCTTGCTGCCAAACAAATCAAAATGCGCTGGCTTATCCGCTAACTCATAGGTAGTAAACGCCTCTTCGCTAATCGTTTTTGAAACTAGTTTTAGTGCGAGCAATCCAAGAGAAGTATGGTTCACATACAGCTCAGGTTGTGCAAGCACGTTTTCAATTAATTTAATTTTCTCCTCATTAGGGGTATGCTTAAAGTGACGGTTCATGATATTCAACGCGATACTTTTTGCTACCTCCGATGGAAATTTTATTTTGAATAAGTCCTTACTATTCAATTTTTGTTTGCCCATATTTATAACACTCCTCATGCGCTTACTGCATGAAGTGGAGAGAATAGGATTCCTTTCTGCATTCAAAAGAAGCAGCAAACAAAATCATTCTCAAAGCCGGTGCACGACTTTGTTTTTAGAATTTTAAAATTTTGATTTTAGTTGGCAACAGCGAGCCGAGTCGGGTAAGAATGCTTATCGTAGCTGTTAAAGGGTGATATGTAAATTTTGATCCAACATAATTTCCTCTGTTTAATGGTTGAACATTACGAGGCAACTGTTTTGCGGTGGCAAAGGTAAATAAGTTTTTGAAAGTACAAACTTTGGAAACAAAAAAAGGCTTGCTCTCGCAAACCTTTTTCTTTCAATTTATTTTTATTGCTGATAATATTTGTCTCTAATCATAATTAGCAAGTTAATTGCTTGTTGGAAATCCGGTGCTTCCGGTAAATCTGATTTGGCAAACAAATCATCAATCCTCAAAATTTGCTCCTCAGCCTGATCTACTAAATCTTGGTACTCAAACTCGCCTGCTCTAATCTTTAATAAATAGTCGCGCTCGGAACGCTTTACATTCACTCGCTTGAACTGTGCAATTTCTTCAGCCATATTCAGCAATCGAAATACATGCATCATGTTCTTCGCGTCATAGTTCTTACCATGGCTAACCGTATTCGCGTATCGCTCATCGTTTCGTTGCTCTACCCATTCCCAATAGAGCTTATAATCTTTACAGTATTTCGAATAGCCATCTTTATTAAAACTCATCACAGCTAATGACTCTACTCCAGCTGGAATTGAAGTTAACAAAACATCATTTGCATTTTCGCCAGAATAAATTCCGTTAAACCGGATTGTATCAACTACTTGCGAAACGTGAAATAGGGCATACATGTCGCGCATGTGATCAATCGCAACAAGGCCACAATCTTGTTGTTGAAAATTCATGCTGTCCAACCACTGCGATAATAAAATTGATTGATGTCCTATCACGATATAACAAAAGTCTAAAATAGTCTTTCTCTTTTTATCTAAAGGATTGACGATCTTCTTATTCAAGCCGCGTGCCTTTTTAATTTGCGTATAAGCATATTGTCCGAAAGTTTGCGCACACAATCGAGATAAGAACAGCTCCGGCTTTATCTCCTGCATTAGTGGATGCTTATAAAGAATGCAATCTTCCGGTGTACTCAGCAGTTCCAATAGATTGGGATTATTCTTTAACAACAAATCAAAAAACCTTCTGAGTTCATAATACATCTCATCATTGGTTTCGTTGTTGATCTGATCAACGAAATCAAGTCCATAAAACTCTTTCTTTGGCAAAACAAAAACACCCTTTACATCCACATCAGAAGTTGGAAGCGCTAAACCATACGCCTGACTTCCGCTGATGCATTTCAATAAAAGGTGTTTGTTACTTTCCTGCAGTTGATCGAGTTTCATGCTACAAATTTTCTAAACAGTTCATTTAACGGATCAGTATCTGGAGTAGGTGCGGCAAGAGGCACTCGCTCTTCGCAAAATGCTAATTGTCTTACCAGCCATTCATTTAGCTCTGCGCTCTTTTCAATCAAATACGATTCATCCGCATGGGCCTTTATCGCCAATAGCTCTTCTGCAATTTGGTTTACGGATGCATCAAGCAAGTCGCGCAGTTTACCAAACTCCATCGGTGGCACTTGGTCGAATTCTAAAATCCATCTTGCTGCCAACATGGGTCGTAAAGCATAAAAATACTTCTTTAACTTAACTTGCTCTCCAATCAATTCATTATTCAGCACGTTCGATGCCATGCTCAAATAGTGATGCATAGTAGCGCGTGGCGAAAAATAATACGGCATCAACTTTCCAATTTCCCTGACGAAACGATCATCTTGTCTGTACACAATAGGCGACTGCAGCCATTCAAAAAAAGGCGCGTTGGATTTTCGCAATAGCCGCAATGCCTTCCGCAATTCCCACCCATTGATATCCAGAAGATCGTTGATGGGCAACTCAATCACATCGCGAAACTCATCTACACTTAAATAATCATCTTTGGAATGTGCGTAGATAAAACGAACATCATAATCACTATCTGGAGATGGAAAACCCCAGGCACGGGAACCCGACTCGGTCGAATAAAGTATGTTCACCTTATTCGACCGTTCCACCTTGTTTAGTTCATTCAGAATTAGCTCTTTCATTTTCAAATTAATCTACCTCTTTAAACTTTTCGTCTCCGCACATACGCACAATCTTGGGCATAAAAGTTCCCAACACATCTACCAACTCTTGTTGCGCAGCCATCACCTGATGTATGTCTTTGTAAGCCATCGGTGCTTCGTCTAAGCCGGAGCCAATCAACTCTACACCAGCCTGCTTCAAAAACTGATCTACGTGCCCAGGCAAAATGGTTTCCTTCGCTTTTGTTCGCGACATCGTTCGTCCTGCTCCGTGAGAAGCTGAGTTAATCGAAGCCGCCTGCCCTTTTCCACGCACAATAAAACCCGGTGTGGCCATCGAGCCTGGAATAATTCCCAACACATCTTTACCTGCCGGCGTGGCACCTTTCCGGTGAACAATCATTTCTTCGCCATTCGCATCTTTTTCTTTCCATGCAAAGTTGTGGTGATTCTCAATCATGGCAAGTGGTGTTGCGCGCAAGCCAATGGCCATCCGTTCGTGAATCTGGTGGTGACAAGCCGATGCATAATCTCCAGCTAAATTCATAGCCAACCAATATCCTTGTCCTGCTTCCGTTGTTAAATCCAACCAGGCCAAGTGCTTTGCTTCTTGTGGGAGTTTACAAAGCTCCATCGCGAGATTCGTATAATGACGTGCAATGTTGGCACCCAATCCACGCGAACCAGAGTGAGAAAGCACAGCCAGATATGATCCCGGTGCAAGATTATATTCGTTGATCGTGTTAGTGATTTCAACGACACCAAACTCTACAAAGTGATTTCCTCCACCGGAAGAACCAATTTGTTTCCAAGCACGATCTTTCAACGAGCGTACAATGCCTAATTCTTTAAACTCAGTGCGCTCAAAAATCGCGTGATCTTTCGGCTTCTTAAAAGTAGCTTGACCAAATTGCGTGTTGTTGACCAACATTTTTTTAAACCCTTCCTTTTGATCTTCTAACAGAGAAGCTGGCAAATCATAAATCGTCATGCACATACGACAACCGATGTCTACTCCAACACCATACGGAATGACAGCATTACGTGTGGCTAACACACCACCTATCGGAAGGCCGTAACCCTGGTGCGCATCGGGCATTAAAGCACCGGCCACCGTAATGGGCAACTTCATGGCCGTTTCCATTTGTCGCAACGCACCTTGTTCGATTGCTTCCGCTCCATAAATGGAATACGGAAGCGCTTGTGTCTTCAATTCCAAAACTGAATTGATGGGCTTCATAAACTCTTTAACAAGCGGCAATAGCACCTCATCGTTTTCAAAGGCAGCTGGATCTTGAATCACTTTTCCTAAAAGCTCTAATTGATCTTTCACTGGAAGATGTGCCAGTTGGTTAGCAGAAATCGACAGGGCTATGCCCATGGCTTTACCTTCTGAATAACCAATGGCAAAAAGTTGTTGCGCTGTTAGTTTCATTTTTTTTACAATTTAATGATACAAAGATGATCCTGTGCTGCGCAGTCTTTTTGCGTGGCTAGATTTTTTTAAAAAATTTCAGATAAAACTAAAAAAAGTACTACTTGGCGGAATCGGCTTTAAGCAAAGAAAAAATCGAGGCAACAAACGATAAGCGAACATGGTGCTCTATCCACTGAGCTACCTGGTGATTTAATTAATTTGTCACCAGAGCGGGATTCGAACCCGCGACCACCCGAGTGTGATTCGAAGTATCGCTAATCTACGGCACTCGATTTAATATAGCCAGCAAAGCTAAAATTCGCTAAAGAGACCTTTGTTGCTCTACCAACTGAGCTATCGCGATTAAGCGAATGGGATTCGAACCCATGACCCACAAAACCCGAAGTAACTCTTATGCTACGGCATTTGCTGAATTTTCTACTAAAGGGCAATAAGCCATAAGAGACTGTTTCAATTAAAAGTTGAAGTAACTCTTATGCACGGCACCTTTATTATAACGAAGCGAAAATCGCATGGAACCTTTGCGGATTCGAACCGCGCAGCTTTTCAGCCTCAAACCGATCGAAGTATTTCCATACAACGGCATTCGTTACAATGAGAGAAGGAGTAAAATCGAAACAAGAACTGGGGCCTTGCATGCCGGGAGTCGAACCCGGATCACTTTTCTGCACGAGTCAGATATGCGATTCCTCCCCGTTTGATGGAGCGAAGTATCTCGTTTCTACGACATCCTACTTTTTCTAAAAACTAATTTTGCAACCTTACCTGGATTCGAACCAGGATTCCCTCTCGGGCAGTATGGCTCCAAATGCGCTTCCCTACTTTACTTCTTTAGATTGGTATTTCGGTGCCTCTGCAAATTCTATCCAGTTGTGCGCGTAGCTCAACCGTCATCATCCATACACACTACAGAACGTCAATACTTTTACTGTAGACTTTTCCTTTTAAGCTATAAGGTTATTTAAAACCAACCTCTTTCCGGTTTAGCCGGAAAAAGGAATGGTCTTTATTATAATTCTATCTTTTCGATTTCATCAATCGCACTCTTTCCATCTTCTAATGCAGATAGAACATCGAAGATTTTATCTGACCAGCCGGCAATCAGAAACACATCATTTTTACCAATTTCTATCGGAGTGTTTCCGTAACCGGTTAAGTCGAACAAATACAACCGCGCACGTGGCGCTATTTTTTTATACTGTTTCCATAATGCTGCAATATTGTTCTGAGTGAATTGGTCGATGATATTGTTATTCCACAATTGGCAATCGGTAAACAACATCACTTTATCTACCACCTTATCACGATTGATCAAATCTTTCAAAACGAGATATCCATTGGTAGCATAACCTACCTCACCTTCCCGCTTATAATATTCCTGCACGTTGGCTAAGATATTTCTTCGCGGCATGTTGATAATTTTCCATCGATCGCCAAACATACCGGTTTGTACATTTCGGCATCGAGATTGCAACAGCATTGCCAACATCAAACCAATATCATAATTCAAGATTTTACTCTTGGCAGAAATTGGCTTCTGCATAGATCCTGACACATCGCATGCAATCAGCACAGAAGTGTCGCTGGCAAAACCACGAATGTTTTTCGCGCTTTGTTCTACAGCTAATTCCAGCGCATCCAATACTATTGGCACTAAGCCGGACTCCAGTTGTTTTAGTTCGCGGTATGCAGCCAAAAATCGAAACGGCAATTGTTTTGATTGCGCTACGGCCTCGGGGCTCGCCAAAAGTTGGCAAACTTTCTCCATGGCTTGTATTGAAACCGGGGCTTCAATCATGTTACGCAAGTTTCGCAACAAGGCCATGTAACCAACTTTACCACTGCTGATCAACTCTTCCCACTTCGCCTTAAATGCCAATCGCTTTTCGGTATCGTTACTAAGCTTAACTTGACCCAACGCAGACAACTCAGTTTCCCAAGTGTAAGGCACGGTTAGTTCGTTCTTCGCAATCTTATTGAACAAAATTTGTTGCTTCTCATCGATTGCTTTAGGGTGAACTAAAAACAAAGCGTCCTTCAATTTCACTTCAGCATCCCGATTGTATTTCGCAAATTGATATTCATCAAACCGATTGAAAGAAGCAGCTAAGCCATATTGAATCTGTTTGGATAACTTATTCAATTTCTTTGTGGCTTTACGTTCGTTGGCCATCTGGTAATAAGCTAACAGTTCGGTAATTTCATCGGCACGCTTCACTACTCCATTTACCGTTTTGCTAACTATTCGATTGCCCGATTGTGTCTTTGCCAACTCCACGGCTAACACCAAAGGCACGCTTCGCAAATTCATTTTGGTACGGGCATAAATCGCAAGCCGCGCAACAAATGACGGGTCATTTTGCTCAACCAAAGTACGGATGCGCTTCAGACGGTTTGTATCTCCTTCATATAAGGTGTTGCTCAGCGAAGTTGTAACAACTGCGCTATACAAATCAGTACGTTTATCCAATTGAAAGGCTTTGGCACCTTCGTAGTTGGTTACAGGTATTGCTTTTCGAAACAAGTTAAACTTCATGGCGTGTATCATTTATTGACGATACAAAGGTGATACCACACCACGCAGTCTTTTTGCGCAGTAAATTTTTAAGTGAAAAAATAAATTATTTTTTTGAGAAGAGCTTGAAATGGACGCTGGAGGCGGTTTTTAACTTGTAAATCTAATCGCGATCAATCAATGCCTCTGAATATGAGCCGAGCCTACGGCTCTTTGTTGTGTGTTGTTTAGCTTAGCAACGGGTTAAAACCCGTTGTTATAAAATTAATTCGAGGCTACGCCTCTTGGATGCTAACGGCATCTATTGCCATTCGTGAGAAGATTGATTGAACAATTCATGAGAACTAAGCGACCAATTAAACCGCAACGGAATCTAAACGCAATACTATGAGTCAAGGCTATGGCCTTAGTTTATTTAATCCAGTCCATGGGATTATCTTGGGGAAGTAGCAGTGCCAATTAAATCCAGACGAATTATAAAAACATAATACTGTGAATAAAGCCTGCGGCACTTCACAGATATTTATTTTGCATTAGCCACCGAGTTAAAATCCGTGTTATAAAATTAATTCGAGGCTACGCCTCTTGGATACTAACGGCATATAATGCCATTCCTCAGAAGATTGATTGAACAATTCATGAGAACTAAGCGACCAATTAAACCGCAACGAAATCTAAACACAATACTATGAGTAGAGCATATGGCTGTGGTTTATTTAACTAACTCCATGGGATTATCTAGGGGAAGTAGCAGTTCCAATTAAATCCAGACGAATTATAAAAACATAATACTGTGAATAAAGCCTGCGGCACTTCACAGATATTTATTTTGCATTAGCCACCGAGTTAAAATCCGTGTTATAAAATTAATTCGAGGCTACGCCTCTTGGAT
>JABFSO010000416.1 GCA_013140555.1 Cyclobacteriaceae bacterium
ACACCAATTTTCCGGAAACGATTCACGATTGCACCGACATAAGCGCATGCGACCCGCGAAGGTACCCAAAAACAAATATTCTCATTACTTCGCCTGAGTGTACAAACCACAGTTTGGCCAAAGGGCAAAAGCGCAAAAATTCGGTTGATATGTTTACCGAACTAGATCCGGAAGCGGAACGAAGCCGTGCGACCATGTGGGACGTTCCGAGATTTGCCGAATACCACAATTATGAAATTATCATTGTAGAAAACGTAGTGGATGCCCGCGATTGGATTGCATGGGAAGCGTGGATCAAAGCCATGCACCTATATGGCTACGAGCACAAATGCGTTTATTTTAATAGCCAACATGCACACCCCACGCCACAAAGTCGCGATCGTATGTATGTTGTTTTCTGGAAGAAAGGAAACAAGGCACCGGATTTGAATTTTCGCCCGAAAGCGTATTGCAGCCATTGCGTAAAAGAAACCGAAACGTTTCAAAGTTTTAAGAACAGTGGTGTAAAGTGGGGTAAGTACAAAACGCAATACGTCTATCGTTGCCCTTCATGCAACAATGAGTGTGAACCATATTACTACGCTGCATTCAATTTAATTGATTGGAGCAACCCGGGCACACGCATAGGCGATCGTAAGAAGCCACTGAGCCCAAACACTGAGCGCAGGATAAAGTACGGCATTGAAAAGTACTGGAATCAACCGCAGATCATTACCACACGCTATACCAGCGGTTTAGAGTGCCGTGTAAAGAGCGCAGTCAATGACGTACTGCCAACTCAACCAGGTGATAGAAGCCACGCCATATTAAATCCTATACTGGAAGTAAGCGCTTACCCGCCTATGCTCACCAGCAAGGAATATGACATGAAAAAGCAAAAGGTAAAAGATGCTGCCAAAGAGCCAATGTTTACCCAAACTACCTATCAAAACACCGGATTAGTGATGCCCTTCATCATTGAAATGAATCGTACCGGCAAAGCTCGTAAAGTAGATAAGGCCCTTAGCACGGTTTTGGCCGGTGGCAACCATCACGGTTTGGCTATGCCTTTCATTGTTGAAAATAAAGGCATGAGCAATGCCCGAAGTATGAGCAAGCCAATTGGGTGTGTAACTACAAAAGATTATCACGCTTTACTTACACCGGAATCAATGAAAAGTTTTTTAAGCTACTACTACAATGGTGACGGTGTGAGTGACATAAAGCAACCGGTTAACACCATCACGACCAAAGATCGCGCTTCAATTATCACAGCTGGCACCAAACCACGCTATGAAGATTTCTACTACCGAATGCTATTGCCGCACGAAATTAAATTGGGCATGGCATTCGATACTGATTATATCGTGCTCGGCAATGGCAAGCAGCAAGTAAAGCAGCTGGGCAATGCCGTTACTCCACCGGTAATGAAAATGATTTTAGAACGCTGCATCGAAACTTTGAAATGAAAACACATCTAAAAAGTGTAGGCCAAACAGATACTTGGATTACACCAAAATACATCACCGATGCACTCGGTAAATTTGATTTGGATCCGTGTGCGCACACTGATATGCCTTGGCAGCATGCAGATAGGTGTTATACAATACACGATGATGGCCTTTCACAAAAGTGGGATGGTAGAGTTTGGTTAAATCCACCTTACAACCAATACCGAATCAATCACTGGCTGCAAAAAATGAGTGTTCACAAAAATGGAATTATGTTGATCAATGCAGCTTGCGAAACAAAGCGATTTTATAAATACGTTTACCCGGAAGCAACTGGAATTTTAATGATGAACCATAGACCATTTTTTTGCACACCTGATGGAAAAAGGGGTCCGTATGGTTCAGGGCAAAGCATTTGCTTAGTCAGTTACGATGAACAAAATCTCCAATCACTTTTACAATCTAAATTGGGAGTTGTACTTAAACCAATTGGAAATTTCCAAATAGAGGAAGATGCACTTAAACTTTTCTAAATCGCACTTTTCCAATAAAATACCGCATTACTTCAACAAACTATTGATTTTTTACGATGGCTACTTTCATTTTCTCTTTTCAATTTTGTAGCGTCAGTCAGTTTTATGTTTTACTATGAAGCCTTCCACCGATAGCTTTAAAAAAATGGTCGCCATACGGGTGAAAGTCCCGCAGCTTTCCTATGCTTCATTGCATAAGACTACTGACAGTGAGCGACCTCTTTTTTCACACAAACCAATTTATTATGTCAGTAGTAAAAAGCAAAGCGAAAACCGGCAACACCGTAGTGGTAAACCGCACGCCCAACCCCAACACCCTGCAAAAAGATTTTGAGCGGGTAATGCACAAATACAATGTGCGCACACCCGAGCAAGCCCGGTGGAACATTCTGTTCACTCACCTTTTCGAGCTGCTACGCCACACCGTGGGCGATGACAAAGGCAACATCGATATTATTCGAGAGTATAAAACAGACCTTCGTGCCGTAGAGCGCTTCGAAGTATACCTGGCAGATGAAATGCTAGATGCAGAAAACTAAAAACCACAAAGCCCCAACACGGGGCTTTTTTTTTGCTGTGGCGGTGGTGGTGTTAAAATATGGCCATAAAGGGGGTTGGGTGGTATTTATATTTTATAAATATTTTCTATTAATAGTTAAATAATAGAGTTATATATCCTTAAAGGATGCAAACAGCAGAAAATCAGCTAATTAGGCTAGGATGTTTCGCGGATGTACCGAGGATGTATTTTTTCAATGTATCCTTGGCTATGTTTTGCGGGTTGCACCTTGCGAATGCAATACATCCTTGGAAGGTCGATATATCCGCGAAATGTCCGCAATACATCCTTGGTAAATGCATTGATATTCAGTTAATTAAGCCGTCCGCGGATGTATTGCGCGATTAAAACGCCAAACTCTATTTTTTGCTTGAGGAGAAGATGGAGCGGTATTTCTTCCAGCAAGATGCCTTCTTTCCAAACTCTAATATTTCCAAACCATTGGCGAACAGGGTGAGCGCTTCGCATGCTTTTTTTTCTTGTAGCGTAGCATTTTTTGAGAGCAAAATAGAATACGCTTTTTGTTTGCGGCTTTCTTCAATCGAAAAGTCAAAGCCATGCACCATTGCCAAAGTTTGCGTGCGCATGGCTAGCATTCCAGCCTTTGGGTGGTAGTGCATGATCATCATGCCTAAAAGAGATTCAATTGTTTGGGGGGATTGTTTTGCATGGTAGGAAATCGTTTGACCACTTCCGCGGGCCAACCCATGCCATTGAAGAGCGGGCGCAGCTGCTCTAACTTAAATTTTTTCTTATTGCCTTTGCCCTTTCTCTGTCCCATCTGGACTATTCCGTGCTCAATCAGTTCATTCTTAATGGTATTCGGGCTGCTATCATACCAGGTGCAAATGTCTTTTATAGTGTACATAAAAGTGTGCCAATTAATAATCAAAAATAGTTAATAATCTGGTTTAAAAATGAACAATTGATACTTGTTAACAGGGGTTGAAAAAACACCGTACAATTGCATCACACAACAGCAACAAAACCATTCAATCACGTGGCGCAAAACTAAAAGTTTAACCAGTTGAACAAGTTTGTAAAATATGGTTTGATTCTTTTCACCCTCGGTGGTGCGGCATACTTGCTCACTACCGGCAAGGAGAAAATTAGCCAATGGGCCAATCAAATCACGTTCAAACTTTTGGCGTTTGGCAAGCCTACATTTTATCAGGGCAATTTATCGCTGCCCGTGCAAGTGCTGGTAGTTAACCCGGCACCGTTCGAAATTCCGATCACTGATTTTAAGATCAACCTATTTGTAAACAACCGCGGCACCTATACAGCCATTGGCGGCACACCTTCTACCGGAAAAGTCAACCTGAAGCCAGGCGAAAACCAAATCATACTCTATCCGAGTGTTGACATTGGCAAACTAAACCCGCTTACCAACAATAGCGGCACCCTAGTTCAAAACATTTTCGCGTTGGTGCAAAACAACAGTGCGTTGCTAGACATCAAAGCCGATGCTTATATCAGCATACAAGGCATACAGCTGCCACCACAAAGCGTAGCACAGCAATTTTATTTCAGCGATCTACTGAATGCACTGAAAACGAAAAGCCTCGGCATGGTGCCCAATGGCAAGCGCAGTGTAACACCTGTGCCGGCCAACTTGAAAGCGTTGGTGCCACTGCCCACGGGCAAAAATGAAGTGATCAAATATGCCGGTGCGGATCCTGAATATGACACGGTGCCACTGATTAAAAAATTAGTGTCACGTCAGAAATACCAGGGCGCAAAATTGGCGCAAGCTCTCAAAGGCAAAACGGTGGAAGAAACCGTGCGCAATAATTGGCAGTTCTTCATGGATCACATACAGTACAAACCGGATGCACGCGGTGCCGAAGAGGTTCGCAGCTTGCGCAGGGTGGTGCATGGTGGCGTGGGCGATTGCGATTGCTTCGTGAATAGCCTGAGCAACATTTTAAAAAATCAGGGCATTGCCCATAAGTACCGCATTACAAAGTACGATGGCAAGCCCGACTACTCACACATCTACATCGTGGTGCCAACGGGAAGTGGTGATTATATCACCCTCGATCCGGTAGTGCATCAATACAATTACGAGGTACCATTTACAGCCAAAAAAGATTTTAGCGCATGAGACTTGTATCAATGGATGGTGGATTTGGCGCATGCCCTGGTTCTGAATCGGTGATACGACCACCGGCCACGAGCACGGAAATGGGCACGGGCATAAAAATGACTATCAATTCAAAGGAATTGCAGGCTCAAGGCCAAGAGAGTGTGGCCAACCTGCTGATTTCTAAAAACATTGTATTCAAACCACAAGGCAACGGCTATTTGGTAGATACCGATTATGGGCCACGGATGGTACCGGCCATTATTTCTACCGATCAGCGCACCCAGTTTTTGAATAGTTTGAATATGCCCGAGGTAGTGACACCACCCGCACCTGTCACGAGCACTTACATGCAAAAGGTAAAAGATTTTGTGGCCAGCGATAAGGGCAAACAGATCCTTGGGTGGAGTGCAGTGGCGGCAGCAGTGGCCCTCATTTTATCTTCTGGCAATAGCAAACCCAAATCACTG
The DNA here is from genome assembly GCA_013140555.1 of Cyclobacteriaceae bacterium. Classification (GTDB taxonomy): domain Bacteria; phylum Bacteroidota; class Bacteroidia; order Cytophagales; family Cyclobacteriaceae; genus ELB16-189. Next base: position 5,079 of record JABFSO010000416.1, read on the forward strand.
GCAGGAGCACCACCACGCAAAAAAATAGTAGTAGCACATATTTAAAATTTTCATTCAATCAACCTTCAATTTAAAATCAATCATGGAAACAAAAGCAGTAGTAAAAAAAGGTACAGATACCTTGATAAAGTACGGTAGTGCTGGTGCCGGTTTAGCCGCAGGCTATTTGGTGGCAAGCAAATTACCGGTTCCGGCCGCAGGTCCCGTGTGGTTGCAAACTATTTTGCAAACACTAGCTCCGGGTGTATTGGTCATGTTGGCAGCATACATGGCAAACAAAAAATTCAATGACAGCAAAAACGAGAATATCGAAGCAGCTGCCCTTGGAATGGGTTTGGCAGGTTTGGCGGTGATCAT
>JABFSO010000239.1 GCA_013140555.1 Cyclobacteriaceae bacterium
CGTGTATTCAAGTGATGATGGAATACCACATCCGCGGCAGCGTGTCATCCGAATGTCAAAGATCAGATTCTCTTCATCTTTCAGGCTACGCAGCGTGCGGCCATATTCTAAAATATCTTCTTTGATACTTTTGGTAAACAGCGGATACAACTCTTTTACTTTTTTATCACGGGTTGCCTGATCCACATCTTCTAAGCTTAATGTAGGCATCCTCCAATTGTCTACATCTTGCTGGTTGCTTGAATACACTTGCATGTGGTATATCACACCAAAATCTTTCAGGCGCTCGTAGTAAGTGTTCTCTTGCGTGAAGTAAGTTTTAGATAAATCACTTCGATAGAGACGGTTGAAGATGCTGGTCAGCAATTCCAAGTCAGGTTGCAATTCAGTATCGCGCTCGCTGTTTACCACTTTTATTTTTGCTATCAATTGCTCACGTGTCAATTTTCCTTGCTTGTATTGAAGAATGTCGCTTTTCAAACCTTCAACAGTAATGAAGTTGTTTGCTTGATTTTCAAAGTTGCCAAACCACATACGGTCGCCCTCTGAGCGGTTGGTGATGATGATTCGTTCAGTTGGTGCCAGTTGCCCGATGAGGTCGCCATAATCGGCAATAAAATCTTTGGCTGCTTTTATGGTTCTGTGACTGGCATCGTCCTTTACACTGTCACGCTCTACCTTCGAGTTCCCTTTTTTGGCTAATGGTGCCCGTGCAGCACCACCACGAACAATGGATCTGTTATTTTTACGTTGCCCATCGGCAATCTGTGCAGCATCATTTTCCGGGCCTGTTTCAATAATGGTGATGCCATCTGCATCGAAGCTACCAAAAGATCCCGGCCCTTCAAACGTATTGAAATAAATATTGGACTGAATGTTCGGCATGGTAAACGTAACACCATAACCTGCGCGGTAACTTCCACTTACTTCAATCGGGAAAAACGAACGCTTGTCATACTGTTGTTTTAATAAAGTACTTAGAATATTTTCAGCTACTTCAATGTCGCGCTGCATGCGATCCTCATCTACCTTCTGGCTAAAGCCCTCGAATGACACCAGCGCTATCGCTGCCATCATTACTATCAATCTCAATTTGCTTTTCATACTAGTATCAATTTTTAAATTCCTAATTCCGTTTAACTATTAACTAATAACTATTCCGATTGCTTTTATTCATTGGAGTAGAGATAATGTTGGCCAATATCTGCTCCGTCTCTTGTTTAAATTGATCGGTATTTTTTTCAATGCTGTTCACGCGTGTTTGTAAAATCATCAGATCTTGTTTGCGTTGCTCCTTCAGGTATTCCGAAAAATCGACCAACAAACTTTCGGTGTATTTTTTCTGGTCGGCTGCCGAAAGTTGAAAGTAATCTTTCATCAATTTTAGATTATCGTTTTGCAAGCTCGCCACAAACCCTCGCACCTGTTCCTGGCTGGCGTCCGAAGCCGTTTTCATCAATTCATCAATCTTACGCGAATTTTGATCTAAGTTTTTGCGAATCGATTGACTCAAACGCTTTTGATCTTCTGTCCAATTCGCAGCTACCACCTCATTATTTTTAGCTAACGAAGATTGAATCATCTCTTGCACTTTGTCTTCAGTTAAGAGCGGCTGTGCAGGATTTTCTGTTTGAACCTTTTTTCCGCCAAAACTAATTTTCAATTCGCCTTGCTGATAGTTGATTTCTGTTCCTAAAAGTTTGCCGGCTACCATCAAGAACAAAACCGAAGCTGCGATACTCATCACCGTTTTGAAATAGTTGTTATTCCAAAATGAAACCACTTTCGTGTCGTCCATAAAGATCGGTGGCGCAATCACTTCCTTGTCTTGCACGTGCGCCATCACATCTTTTGTGTTGCTTAGCGCTTGCCATTTCTTCAGCTCTTCCGGATTAGCTTGTAAATACACTTGCACTTTCGCAGCTTCATCGGCACTCAGCTCACCATACAGGTAAGAAATCAATGTGCCCTCGTCTGGTTTATAGTTCATAACCAATTGTTTCTTTCGTAATCTTCTTTTGCTCCAAAATTTTCTTCAGCCCCTCCAACCCATAATACATTCTGGATTTCACCGTGTTTTCCGAGATGCCCAACGTCTCCGCAATCTCTCTAAACTTCAACCCCTCATACTCCTTCATAATCACCACCTCGCGTTGCTCCGCGCTCAATTCCATCAGGCAACTCTGCAGCAAGTCCGACAACTCTGATTGTCGCAGTTGCCGCTCCGGATTCTCCCTCCGCTGGTGGCTCTCTTCCCACCGATAGCTCTCTTCACCTTCCCCCGGTTTCAGGTCGTTGAGCGATATGGCGCGGTTCGTCTTTCGCTTGCGCGCCTCTTCCCGACAGTAGTTCACCGCAATGGTATACAACCACGACTTAAAGCGTGTCACATCTTGCAGGCCTGCAATGTTTTTATGCATGCTAATGAAAGTCTTCTGCGCCACCTCCATGGCCAAATCGTGGTCGTAGAAAAACTTGTAGCCGAAGTTGTAAATGCGTTTATACCATAGCTGCACCAGCTTGCTTTGGGCAGTTTTATCCCCTTCGCGGGCCCTTGCGATCAGGGAGTCTGAGTGCATCATAGCAATGTCAAGTAGAGTTTCGGCCACATTCAGCGGGTTGGTACTATAAAGATGGCGGATTAGCTTAAATAGTTTTAGTGCACTCAAAAAATTCCCGTTTTTTGGCGGCCTGCCACTCGAGGCGAGGTGGCACCATGCTTTCCGCTCCAAGCCACGCTTTGGGCGTGGGCTTTCCGCTGCAATCATTGGCCGATGCCTGCCCCAAATTTAGCGCGTCATCTTGAAACCCGCCTGCGGAAACTTATCTTTGCTGCCCATGAAAAAACTGATTTCTGTACTGATCCGCTATGTACCCCGTAAATACCTGCAACTTTTTAGTGGAGTAGGCTTAAAAGCACTCGGCATTTTTTATGCCGGCAATCGGGTGGAGTGCCCCATTTGTAAAAGCCACTACCGCCAGTTTTTGCCATACGGACGCATCAACCCACGACCGAATGCCCTTTGCCCCAGTTGTCTCAGTTTAGAGCGCCACCGACTCATCTGGCTATATCTGCAACAGAAAACCAATTTCTTTCAAACCAAACTCAACGTGTTGCACATAGCACCCGAACATTGTTTTATGAAGCCATTTGAAACACAGCATGGCGAAGGCTACATCACAGCCGATATTGAATCTCCCTTGGCGAAAGTGAAAATGGACATCCATCAAATTCCTTTTGGTGAAAATCATTTTGATGTGGTGCTCTGCAACCACGTGCTCGAACACGTGCAAGACGATATCAAAGCCATGAGTGAAATCAGGCGCGTGTTAAAGCAAGGCGGCTGGGCCATTTTGCAAGTGCCGTTTTTTGCACCCATTCCCGATGTCACTTTTGAAGATAATTCCATCACCGATCCGCGCGAGCGCGAGCGTGTGTTTGGTCAAGACGACCATGTGCGTTTATTTGGAAAAGATTATACAAAGCGCATCGAGCGTGCTGGCTTAAAAGCCGAAGAGAGCAATTTTGCCACCACCGTTTCAGAACGTTTTGGTGTGCAGAATAAAGAGATCATTTTCATTGCAATGAGAACCAGCGAAAGTTAGATTTTTATTTGTCGTCTCCCATTAATAATAGATTTGGATCTATCCACTGCCCGTTTCGAAAGATATATTTCGATTCTTGATTAGAGTCAATTGACTCAACGATCGAAACAATCTCAAAATGACCAGATTCAGTATTTGAATTAGATGCTTCTGAAATACATCTTTCGGTAAAATCATTTTTATTATCGTTCAAAAAAGTATAATCTATTTCGAATCCAACTGTGATTTTAGTTTTATATTCTTTATGAATTCCGGAAAGAGTCACATAATATTTCATTTCTAATATTCAATAGTGTCGGCCTTGTTATTAATTACAATGCTTCTTCAATAATTTTTGCGAATCAGTAAATCCGCGCTCTATTGCTAAACTCCAGTCATTACAGGCAGCTTCTTTCTGTTCCATCTCAATATTTAATTCTCCTCTAATATGATAGAACCAACCTTGATCTGGCTCTAATTTAATTGCTTGATTTATGTCAGAAAGAGCAAGAACATAATTAGCATCGAAACGATATGCAGCACACCTTTGGGCAAAAGCTTCGGAATATTTCGGATTAATTTTAATCGCATTATTGAAATCATTAAGGCGACCCACTTTATCATAAAGTACACCTCTGAGTTTTCCCCTTTCAAAATAAGATTGGGCATCGTTAGGATCAAGTTCAAGAGATTTATTGAAATCCTGTAGTGCTTCTTTACAAAAGATTTCAAACTTTAGGGTTCTATCAAAATAAGCAAGTTCCATCATTGCAATTTCACTTTTAGCTTTACCTCGAAATACGTAAGCTTTAACTAATCTAGGATTTAGAGTTATAGCGGAATCTAAGTAGGCAACAGCTTCATAATACTGACCACTGTTTAAAGCATTAATTCCTATTTTTAGGAACTCCAATGCTTCTTTAGCTGGAGAGCAAATAGAAATGAAAATTGCGATTATTGATACTTTAATCACTTTAAAAATTTTGAGTTAGATCAAAATTCATTCTTTAGTGAGAGTCCAATTGAATTTATTTACCCAACTTATCCAATACATCCATCACTTCCTGCACATGCTCGCGGCTGGTTTCCAGTAATGCTCTTTCTTCGTTATTTAATTCGAGCTCGATTACTTTTTCAATACCATTCTTACCTAAAATAACCGGCACACCGAGGTAGCAATTCTTGATGCCATATTCGCCATCCAATTGCATACACACCGGCAATACTCTGCGCTGATCTTTCACAATCGCTTCTACCATTTGGGCAGCAGCCGAACCCGGTGCATACCATGCTGAAGTTCCCATCAATTTCACCAACTCACCACCACCCACTTTCGTGCGCTCGATGATGGCGTTCAATTTATCTTTGGCAATCAACTCTGTTACTGGAATCCCGCCTACTGTAGTGTAACGGGGGAGTGGCACCATCGTATCGCCATGACCACCCAATAACATAGCCTGAATATCTTTCGGAGAAACATTTAAAGCTTCCGCCAAGAAAGCACGGTAGCGGGCGGTATCCAAAATACCCGCCATACCCATCACGCGGGTTCTAGGAAGTTTAGAAGTAATATGCGCTTGGTAGGTCATTACATCCAAAGGATTGGAAACAACGATAATGATCGCGTTAGGCGAGTGCTTCACCACATTTTCAGTCACTGATTTTACAATGCCTGCATTCGTTCCGATCAAATCGTCACGTGTCATGCCGGGCTTGCGTGGTAAACCGGAAGTAATCACAACCACCTCTGAATTCGCTGTTTTCGCATAGTCGTTAGTTGAACCGATGGTGCGGCTATCATACAAATCGATCGGTGCTTTTTGCCAGATATCCAG
>JABFSO010000008.1 GCA_013140555.1 Cyclobacteriaceae bacterium
GTTAAAAGGCATTGCGACTAAACTGAATTTCACCTACACACGCTATGCCGATGACCTTACCTTTTCAACATCAGGCGAGCATGTAAATAAAACGAAGACGCTGCTCGGGTTTATTAAGAAAATTATTCGCGAAGAAGGCTTATCGATTCATCCGGATAAGCTTCGCGTGCAACGCAAAGGAGCTCGCAAAGAAGTGACGGGTTTGGTGGTAAACGATAAACCTTCCATTGCTGCGAAAGAGTTGGATAAATTCAGAGCATTGATTTATCAAATTGAGAAAGACAAAACTTTGCAAGGCAAGCATTGGAAAAATTCTCCACATCTGCTCGCCTCTATGAAAGGTTATGCAAATTTTGTGGCGATGGTTGATCCTGCCAAAGGAAAACCATTGGTGCTGCGCGTGAATAAAATTCTGGATGAACACGGCTATAAACATTTGATCAAGCATAAGCCGAAGCCAAAAGTCGTTGCAGCTACAGAGCAACCTGTTCCTGCAAAGAAACCGTGGTGGAAATTTTGGTAAGTAGGTGATTCCTTAATAAATCGACTTAACCCAAATTAAGTTTTTGTTAAGCGGTTAAAATATGCGGTATTACAATTACCTTTCTTTCCTATTCAACACCCTTAAACCAAACTACCATGGGAAAATTTGTAATCAGCACTCGTACAAACGGAGAGTTTCAATTTAACCTGAAGGCCGACAATGGTCAGGTAATTTTGACCAGCGAAGGGTACACTACCCGCGCTGCATGCGACAACGGAATTGAATCGGTACGAAAAAATTCTGTAGACGATGCGCGATATGAGCGCAAGCAATCGACCAATGGCAAGAATTATTTTAATTTGAAAGCAGCCAATGGCCAAGTGATTGGCACGAGCGAAATGTATGAAAGCAGCGCAGCCATGGAAAATGGAATTGCCTCGGTAACGAAGAATGCACCTGACGCAACAATAGAAGAGTAACAGAAACATTCCATGAGTAGTCAGCTAATGGCATCATAAAAAAGAAGAGTCATCTCTTCTTTTTTTTATGTGTATGGTGCGCGGCAACAACCCGTAAAACTTTATGCTGCGGTAATTTTCACGTCATATTGGTTGGGTAGTATTGTAGTCTCCTAAATACTATTCAGCATGCCTGCAAAACTACTCGCCACCATCTTATTGAGCTTCATTTCGATTTCATTACTTGCCCAACGAGTTACGGAAAATCAATTCTTGGTGGCTCCTTATCTTCAGTTCTCGACTCAAACCAGCATTTACATTTTGTGGGAGACGCGTGAAGCCGCTTCTTCGCGTGTTGATTACAGCGAAGCAAAACTAAATGATAAAAAGCCAAGACTTGATCAACACGTTTCACTCACAGGAAACCGATTGATGCACGAATTATTTCTTTCGAACCTCAAACCGGAAACTAATTATTTCTGGCAAGCTACTTCGGTCACCACCAAAGGAGATACCATCCGTTCAGCCATTTATACTTTTAAAACAGCCGTGAACGATAACAGTGCTTATATGTTCGCATTGGTTGGAGATACACAGCGCAACGATCGTACGCCTTGGGCCTGGGGAAAAATTTCAGCGCTTGTTTGGCAAGACCGTCCCAACTTTGTAGTGCATGCAGGTGATATTGTAGATGCCGGATTAGATAAGAATGATTGGTTGGATAATTTCTTTCCCAATTCGCGTCCGTTGATTAATCGTGTGCCTTTGTTTACAGTGTTGGGAAATCACGAACAAGATGCTCCGTACTATTATCAATACATGGTAGCACCTGCTCCCGAATATTATTACACATTTACGTATGGCAACGCACAATTTTTTATGATCGACACCAATCGCGATGTTACCGAAGGATCGGATCAATACAATTGGTTAGAAAGAGAACTCGCTAAGTCGAAGGCTACTTGGAAGATCGCGATTCATCATCATCCGCCTTATTCATCGGACAGCGATGATCATGGAGATACAAAGAACGCACTCTCTACCTTGGGCACACATGCTCGCAACTTGGTGCCGTTGTACGAACAGTATGGGTTGGATTTTTGCCTCTTCGGACACACGCATTTGTACGAGCGCAGTTGGCCGATTAAAGAGGATAAAATCAATATGAAGAATGGAGTGGTTTACATCAACTCGGGTGGTGCTGGTGGAAACTTGGAAGACTTTGCGCCTACGCGCAGTTGGTTCACACAAGAATTACAAGCCGTGCATCACTACTGCACATTCAATGTCTTTGAGAACAATCTTGCATTCAAAGCAATTGATCATGAAGGCAAATTGATCGATGCATTTCAAATGGAGAAAAAGGAAGCAGATAAAAGTCAGGCGAGAGTCGTGCAGCCACCCGTTCCGATGATTAACACTACTGGCCAATTGTTCGAGAACGAAACGAGTGTGAAGTTGGAGCCAGCATTCGAAGGATTGGAAATACGTTACACACTCGATGGCAGCGAACCTACTCTGAATAGTCAACTCTATTCGCAGCCATTTAAAATAAATAAGAGCACTGCGCTTACAGCACGTGCCTATTCAAAAGACGGACGCGCTAGCCGGGTGAATAAAATGCAATTAATAAAAATGGCAATGCAACCTTCTGCAAAGGTAAAGAAGACCGAAGACGGGCTTCGCATGAACTATTATGAAGGAGCTTGGAATAAGCTGCCTGATTTCTCGAAACTTAAACCAGTGAAGAGTGATGTAGTGAAACAAGTCGGGTTATCAGAAGTTGGACATCGCGATGATGAGTTTGGTGTTGTGCTGGAAGGTTATATCGATGTAAAGAAATCGGGAGTTCAAACTTTTTATTTGAATTCGGATGATGGAGCAAAACTTTACATCAATGATGTGTTGGTAATAGATCATGATGGCGACCACAGTGCCATAAAGAAAGTAGGGCAAACGATATTAGCAGAAGGCAAACATAAAATACGCATTGAGTATATGGAGGTGCATGGCTCGCAATATCTACAGGCCGGAGTAATCGATCCGGTAATAGGCGCTGTTCCATTTGCGCCCTTCCAACTTTCGCATTGAGTGGTTTTAGATGAACAGTTAAGCTTGTCGAGTTTTTGATAGCCACTTAAAATAGCTGGTAAGGATTTGGTTTTGAGTATGTCTTAAATAGATTAACTTAAGTTCCCAAATCATAATTTGTGAAAATAAAACCATTTCACCTCGAGCGGTATTTTGCTCAACATGAATTCTCTGCGCGCTATCTCCTTTCCAGTTCGGATTGCGATGGATTTTCGTTAAAAGAAATTTTAACTTTGATTAACCCGAGCAGGCGAGAGCCGCTGGAGATTTTAGGTCGGTACTTGAAGAGTAATTATTGATGCTATCAAGATTTAGAACTAAGAACTTTATATTTAAAAAAAATTCTAGAACTACCCATGAAACATCTTTTGACAGTGTTGCTTTGTATTCCGTTTGTTTTGCAGGCACAACCTGACTCCCTCACGTTGGTGAAGGAGATACTAACTTTTCAAGATGAGCAGAATAAAGAGTTTAGAGATAAAGCTACTTCACCGCTCAAACCATCTGCATTAAAGAAATTCAAGCATCACGACTTTTTTCCTATCAATCTAAAGTATGTTGTTCAAGCGCAACTAACACTCACTCCCGATTCGCCTTTTATTTCCATGAAGGCCACAGGTAAAATTGTGCAAGCGTATCGCACGTTTGCAATTGCCCAATTTCAAATTGATGGACAATCTTACTCACTTACGCTTTATCAATCAAAAGACCTCAAGAACGATCCGGAATACGAAGATTATCTATTTCTTCCTTTTACCGACCTCACCACGGGGGATGAAACGTACGGTGGAGGTCGCTACCTTGGATTACGAATACCCAAAGAAGGAAACATGCTAATTATTAATTTCAATCTAGCGTATAACCCCTACTGTGCATACAGCGATTTGTATTCTTGCCCATTGGTGCCTAAGGTGAATGATTTGCCAGTAGCTATACGTGCTGGTGTGAAGCTCGCTCAGAAGGAATAGTATTTTTTTCAACCACCCTCTGCGTTGATTAAGATCGGATGACGTGAGAATAAAAAATTATTCTTCCTCATACCCATAAATGATATTTGCGATTTCAGTTGCCAGGTTATCGGCATGCCGGTCAATTACGTCACCCAGCTTGCGATATCCTTCCGCACTCAGGTTATGAATTTCTTCACTGTAGCGTTGAGCTATAAAATCTTTAGCGCTGCGAGTGATTTGTTCAATACAATCTTTAATATCCTGCTGCTCCTGCATGGCAGCTTCGTAGAGAGGGTCGAGGCGGTCTTTAAGTTCATCAGCATCCATGGTAGTCCGTGTTTAAATTAGTATGATTTTAGTTTAAAACTATTTCACTTTTTGCAAATCGAGATCCTGAAAGTCAAAGCTGAAATCGGTGTTGGGTGAAATGCTTTTCATACGTATGCCGGTTGGTTGCCCTTCTTCATCTACTTGAAAAATGGCGAAGGCATCGCACGGCATTTCATTATACTCCCACTTTACCGCAAATGTATTTGCCTTGTAATAAAACATTTGTCCGTTGAGCTTTGGCGAGCGTGCGGACGTAAACCACAACTTTCCTTCCTTCAGTGCAATCTTTACTTCGCCAAACCAAGGGTCGCGGTAGGTGCCGATAAAGTTTTCTAATTTGAGATGATCTGCTTTGGCAGTCTTCACCGTATTCCAAACGGCTGTAGTGACCGAATCACCCATGCTTTCATTTTCCTGAATATTTTTTAACGTGCGGCTAATCAAATCTGTTTTTGGTTTGCCCAGATATGTATCGAGTATGGAAGCGGAGATGGTTTGAAAACTATAACCACCCGGATCGGTGTTAGTGAGCACCACTACGCCCACGTTCAATTCGGGTATGAAAGCTGTGCGCGAAAGCATGCCCGGTAAGCCGCCAGTATGACTGATCAAAATATTTCCACGCTGGTCTTCAATTCCCCATCCGAGACCATACGCATTGAGATGCCGCTTGTTGCGCGAATCGGGTTTGATGTTGAACCCGATAATTGTGTGTGGCTTAAACATTTCGCGGTGATTCGGTGTGGTGATCAATTGTGACTGTAGTGCATCGCCATACTTGGCATCGTTCAAATGCATGAGCAACCACTTGCTTAGATCATTCACGCTCGAATAAATTCCGCCAGCAGCACCGAGCGTGCCATCACCATCCTGATAAGGCTGCAATTGACGCAACACGCCTTTCTCTGCAGCATGTGGCATGGACACATTTTTTTTGTCTTTCAGCAGTTGATATCCACCGGCCGAACGGTTCATGCCCAGCGGCTTCATGATTTTCTTTTCTACAAAATCAGCCCAGCTCATACCACTTACACGTGCTACGACTTCGCCCGCTACCATGTAAAGCAGGTTGTCGTAATCGAATTTCGTGCGAAAAGCAGACACAGGTTTTTGGTATTGAAAGCTTTTAAGGACATCCTTGATGGTGAAGTTGCTGCCATCAGGGAAGAACATAAGATCTCCCGCGCCAAGCCCCATGCCACTGCGGTGCGTCAGCAAATCTTGAATGTTGAAGTTGGCGGTGACGTAGGGATCATACATTTTAAACTCAGGTATGTAGTCTACTACTTTATCCTGCCACGAGAGTTTGCCCTCATCTACTAAAATGGCGAGAGCTGCCGTAGTAAAAGATTTGCTGTTGGAGGCGATGGCAAAGAGCGTGTTCTCATCTACTTTTTCTTTTGTCTTTATGGAAGTAACTCCATACCCTTTGGCATGGATCACCTTTCCATCTTTCACCACTGCCACGGCTATGCCTGCCAGTGGCATCACTTCCATGGTTTTATTTACGAGCGAATCGATTTGTTTGCTGGTGAGCGCTTGTGAATAAGTGAGATTACTGACAAGTGAAATGCAGAGAAGGAGTATGATGAATTTTTTCATGGCTATTTGGTATGTTAAATATAAGAAATTGGGTTTTAATTTTTAAGAGGAGCATTCGGGTTGTGGTGGATTTAAAAAAAGTATTTTCCTTTTATGGAAAATGTTGCTATCGGGCATCGTATGGTTAAACATAACCGCCATGATAGAAAAGATTACCATTTCCATTCCAACACCCTGCCATGAAAAATGGGAACAATTTAAGCCCACTTCAAAAGGTGGATTCTGCGGCTCGTGCCAAAAAGAAGTGATTGACTTTACCACGTGGAGTGAAGAGGAAATCAAACATTACTTTCGTTCAGGGCCTAACTCTGCTTGTGGACGCTTTCGATCCAACCAACTTACTACGTATCATTCTGACCTATCGCTCCCAGCGAGTCGACCAACAAGATGGGCGGCAGCTCTTGCTTTTCTGTTATTGCTGATTACGCGCCAAACAGAGGCACAAACTTCGTCAACACCTGCCACACAAGAGATTGTGGAGAAAAAAAATGAAATGAACAAAGTAGCTGTTGACTCGATAACCCGATTCACTCTTCGAGGTGTGGTAACAGAGGGAGACGGTGGACAAGTTTTACCCGGGGTAAATATAACACGGAAGGGAACTACGCAAGGTACTGTTACTGATGTCGATGGAAAATTTGAAATTGTGATTGATCACCCTAAGACTGTAGAAACGGTGGTTGCTTCATTTATCGGTTTAATTACGACAGAGAAAGAAGTAAGCGTAACTTCTGAAAGAAAAGATGTGAAGATTGCCTTACAACCTGATATAACCGGTGCTATATCCAGTGTGAGGGTAGGCGGAATAGTTGCCCACCGATGGTATAGCCCGCGCGGCCTTTGGTGGAGGGTGAAAAGGTTGTTTATGAGATAATTCTGGTTTGCATTCCTAAAGAGGAGAACGCGATTCTGAATCAAATTTCATTTGAGGTTTTACCAAATCCTGGGATTTCAATACTCGTCAGACACCAATAACCATATTCCATCACCATTTGAAAAGCACAACTACCTGACACAGATTCGGTCTTTTGTTGATGTTGCCGTAGTGTGTAGGCAATCGTGGCTTTGGCTGTTCCGGTTCCGTTTTCCAGATCAAACTTTATTTCTTCAACAGCCAATTGATCAAATGAAATGGAAGGATGTGCCTCTTGAAATGTAAGAATGATCGCATTCATAGCTGCTTGTTCGTGTTGCGCGCCATTAAATGTAATTTGACTCGCCAGCGACATTCCATCAAATTGTTCATTCCACTGTTTGGTAAGTAAGCTATCAATGAAATCGGTTATCAGCCTGTTAATATCATACGCGTGATTGGGATGAAACTCTTCGTACGTGAAATGCGTCATCATTCCTTCCATACGAATGCCGTCCATTTCATGCTCAAACAATTCTTCGGTAATAAATTGATAAATCGTAGCCGCGGGATACTCACACAAACAACTCAGTTCAACTCCTTTTGCCTGCATGGCATTTTCCAACGCTTCGAGCGCAGCAACTATTTCGTTTTCCGGCAATGATTGTATCGGGACAAAATCCGGGCGGCCAATAAAATCATAGACCTTCACCCGCGGAGTTTCTTTGTACAATTTCTCAAAATTGTAGATCTGGTTGAGCCATTGATTTTCCATGGCCGGGCTCAAGCCTTCTGAATGATGGCCCTTCATGCCATGCTCTAATTCTAATTTTAGTTTGAGCAGTTCATTTTCTGCTTTGAGTTCGTCTTCTGATTGCATAATCTTTTTTTTAATCCTCCAACTAGTTACGTAGCACTTTTCAATCACCCTGTGCGGTTGCTTTCAAAAGGATGAAGGGGGGATAAAAACAAAAAATTATTTACTCTTCATAGCGATATATTATATTCGAAATTTCGGTAGAAAGCCTATCGGTATGCCGATAAATCACATCATTCAGCTTTCGATACCCTTCGGCACTCAGGTTATGAATTTCTTCAGAATAGCGCTGGGCAATAAAATCTTTGGCGCTTCGTGTGAGGTGTTCGATACAATCTTTGATGTCCCGCTGTTCTTGCATGGCAGCTTCGTAGAGCGGTTCTAAGCGGTCTTTTAGTTCTTCAGCATCCATAGTAGTATATTTTATTACAATTAGAATTAATGGAGAGCAAACAAATCTAACTAGCTACAAGCAAGAAGTAAAGATTTTTTCACTATAATTTGATCGCGACTGCGCTAGATTAGACGAAGAATAGATCTTTCCAGCCTTTCCATTTTTCTTGACTAAATTCGCAGACATTTTTGAATTGTTAAAACCTATCTCAAAAATTACACAATAAGACATATCAGGCGTCAGACCGCTGTTTGCTGTAAAATATAACCGGTCGTTCGCCTTTGTTATTTACCGTTCCACAAGGTTAAAAATGAAAACACTGCTGATTACGCCCGAAGGTTTGGAGAAGTTGAAGGCTGAGCTCGACCACTTGTGGCGCGTGGAGCGCCCTGACACCACGCAAAAAGTAAATTGGGCTGCAAGTCTGGGCGACCGCTCCGAAAACGCAGACTATCATTACAACAAAAAGCGCCTGCGCGAAATTGACAAGCGCGTTTTGTACTTGCGCAAATTGATGGACGATCTGAAAGTGGTAACCTACTCACCTTTTCAGGAAGGGAAGGTGATGTTTGGCGCGTGGGTAGAAATTGAAAACGACAAGGGGATGAAGAACCGCTTCCGCATTGTGGGTGGTGAAGAATTAATAGGAGCGAAGGATTACATCTCGATGGACTCGCCCATGGCGCAAGCACTACTAAAAAAAGAAGTAGGTGAAGAAGTGATCGTGAAAACGCCTGCCCGAAATTTTGTCTGGCGTATTATGAAGATTGAGTATGTAAAGTAGGATCAACGGTCCTACGTTAGAATCATCATCATTTTGTTTGACTCTACAACAGTAAGTTACAAGTCTTTGTGTGGTCGTATTCCAAAAGAAAGCAAGTAACCGATCATCCAAAATTCACCTATCGTTGCCGGAATTGTTAACATATTAATCCATGCAAAGTCGAAGCCGGCATAACTTAAAAAGGTGCTGCCGATGTAGCCAACGCCACCTATAATTAAAATACGACCCAGCCATAAAGGCATTCGCTCCGAACTTACGATTATGTATCCCATCGGAATCAGCCATAGACCAAAGAAAAGACTACCAATACTCCACGCATTCTTAATAACCTGATCAAAAATTTGAACCATTATCAGTTTGTCACTCATTAGCAGGTTAGCGTTTGCCACATTGATAGCCCCACCCATAGCTATTGCGCTGATCATGATCGCGCAAGCATTTACGGTGCCCCACGCGGCCAATGCCCAAGCAGCAACATGATTAATGTCTTTAAACAACTTGAAGAAATAAATGGCAGCGATGGCTTGCGATAGAACGATGGCAAACTCTAGCAAATGGCGCAGCCGGGCAGTCGTTACATGCTGACTTAAATTGGTAACCAATTGAGAGGGGTCATCTGATCCATAAATCTGTGGATGTAACACTAGAAAACCAATCATGCCAGTAATAGCTAAAGCCAAATACCAAACTCCTGCTATTCGGGCCGTGCCTACCAATTCTTTTTGTCGATCATTCATAGGAGTGTACTTTAAAGCAACATGACGGTTTAGATAGGAAAATGTTACAAGGCACGCAAGAGTAATCAGATGTCAAACAGTGCCTCTTCCTGTTCTGTATAATATAATGAAATGGATGGGTAACAACAAATGGGAGAGATATCAAATGTTTTTTCTCTACTCGAAAAATAGTAACCAAAGATAAGAAGGCGCATTGCGAAGATTGAGTATCAGAAATAAGATTTCGGTAAGGCAAAATCTCCTCTAAGGTTTAATCGACACCCGCATAACTTCACCCGAGTTGACAGCCATAGCGATCGAAGCATAAGGCCTTCCATGATCAATGCCCTGATCGCATTTTCTTTTCACTCCATTTACAAATAAATATGGGTGATTGCCCGGCATACACGCGCGCCACGTCAAGGCTGCCCCGCTTTGATTCGTAAATGTTGTTGTTTGGGTGCCCATGTGTTTTATGGAAATCGTATTTGAAAACACAGGAAGCATTTTCAATTCTGCCCAATTGCCTGGTTCTACTCTTGACAAAGTGGTGACAGTATTTGCAGCGGCATCGGCATCTACGCCCATCAGTCCGCGTGTCACATGCTCAATGATCGTAAATGAATTTTCCGGATAATCGCGTCTGGCATTTTTAGGGGCACACAGATCAACGATCATTTGCGTGGCCATTTGCGAATAGCCGTTTTCATAAAAGAGAATGGGCAGATATGACTTTAGTTCTACAATCAGTTGTGGATAATTTTGACGATACTGCTCTATTAGTTTTGAAACCTGAGTTGGATTGTCAATCACGTCAAAGTAAAGCAGGTAGTGTAGAAAGGCTTGATCATTTCCCACCATAAAATAATCAAACGATTGATCTGCATACTGCACTGATCGATACTCTTGCTTTTGGTTGTCCCACCAAAAGTCATTTAGAAATTGTTGTTCGCGTTTTGCTTTGGTTACATAAACTGTAGCCTTGCCCGACTCTCCATTCATTTTTAAAATCTCTGCATACGCACGATAAGCCGCGATGAGAGAAGCTGTCAAATCAATTCCTAATTTCGTTTCACCTCGACCACCTTCATTATATGTAGGGATGCCGCGATTCGCGCCAAACCGTTTAGCGTTGCGGCTGTGCAACTCGCGATTGCGTTTTCCAACTTCGTTATATCCCAATTGCCAATGATCGACATAGTTATTCATGCTGAGTGCATAAAACTTTTGAAAGGCCGGATGTTGCAAATAACTTTTATCTCCCGTCCACCGATACAAGCGCCAGGCATTGTACACTACATCAAAATTGGCGGGCAGGTTATACCAAAAGTCTTTGTCATTTTCGTAATCCACCGGAGCAGGTTGGTTGTGGCGGTTGATTTCCCAATACGAACAATAATCTTTTTCCGCGCTGATGTGCTCGGCAAACTTCTGGAACATATTCAAATTATGTTGGTTCAGTCCGAGCATGGCCGCACCGATCGCCTGATGCGAAACATCGCGCATACAAAATGCTTCGCGCTGTGGTAACGCGGCTTCGTACCCATAACCTACAGGGTCACTTCCATCGTGCGCAAAGGAGAGTGCTTTCTTTTTTGCCCATACAAAGGCACTATCTAAACGCGCGTTGCTGCTTTCAAAAGTTACCTGTGCTTGTACGCGCGTGTACATGCAAAGCAAGAAGAGAGCTAATAACCCAAACGTACGCCACACGGCAGACGGGAAAATTCTCATGGATGTAAATTTTGTCATGCCAGCATCCTTCAAAACGGATACTTCAATTCCCCGTAGAATCAGATTCGTGAAATTCAACTTCCTGATAGAATCCGTCAGCTGCTGAATAATCGCGCATTACTTTTTTAAGCTCACCGGATGTATCTAATTCTTTGAGTCTATCCTTATGCATGGAAAACATGATATCATAAAACCCATCTCTTGGATCAAGTTTGGTCACGATGCCGTTGTAAACAAAAGAACTGTACGATAGCCACAAAGAATCGCCCTCTACTTTGCGTACCTTCATGATGAAATAGTTATACTGATTCGTTTCCTTTTCTCTTCTCAGAAAATAAATATCACCTGTCTTTGGATCGCTCAGATAGGCTTTTTCTTTTTCACCGTTTTGTATTCCTACAAAACTAAAATACCCGATCGCTATCAAGATCAGCGCCAAGCCCGAAAACAAATACTTGGGAATGGGTACGGCAGACTTGAGTTGTTGAATGGCACCTTTCGTGCCCAGCTCAATATTATTTTCCTCTGTCTCACGCTTACAATTTGTGCAGACAATAACAGCCGTTTTCTTATAAGGAAACACCGGTATCCAAAAGATGTGAACATACTTGGCGAAGATGGCGATCACCGATTGCTTTTGCTGGCAATTCGAACACTCGTAGTTTTCTAATGGAGCTTGCTTGATATTCTTTGAATTCCAGCCGTAAATAATCATGGTATTTCTTCTTTTGTAAGAACAAGATACTAGAAAGAGATCGTATGATCCAAGTAGAAATCTTGAGCTTCTTAGGTTCAAGTTTCTTTTGGGCGGCAGCCGGGCTATTCGTTGCAAGCTCACTCAGCCAGCCATCGCACAGAGTTACCCCGAGCTCAGCTTCATGAGGCTTTCCACTACTATCCCTGCCGCGGGCGCAGTGCGTTGTATCACATAGCAGTGATTGATCAAATGAATCGTTGGGAACAATTTTTTTAAGTGGGCGGGGTAAAGGCACAAGAGGCACTTGCCCGAGTGGGTGTTTTTTAGATTTTGTAGGGTTTGTTTTAATGAGTAAGGAGGTAAACTTACGCACTAGAACATATACATACGGCTACATTATTTTTCATAAATTTACTACTGTAATCAATAACGCATCTGTATGATAAGAAAACTAATATATCTCTTCCTAGTTATTCTATTTATATGGAAATGCGCACCGCAGGAGAAGAAAACCTCTGAACAAACGAATCCGGATAGCCTTTCAATCAAAAGTGGTGAAGATACGATTGAATCGATTGCAACAATAACCCCACTTGATACCATTGTTGCCAACTATCCTAGCGGACAGAAACTACACCTATACATTCTTGCATACCATGATTCTTTGCCTGGTAGACCTATCAAAGACTTTGAAGTAAGAGACGCAGAGAAGAATGAAACTGTATTTAGGTCGGTGACAAAGCAATTGAAGCTAGGGTATGAGACAGACCCGATGAAAGAGGAGTACGATTCCATATTTGTTGTGCCTACTTATTCAATTTCATCTAGGAACCCGTTAAGAATAGATTTGAATTTTTCAGTAGAGGGTGGGTTTACTTCCGCATTTCTCGGTGATATAACGTATCCTTTTTATGAGAAATCCTCCAGCTTAAATTTTTTGCGGTACACTTTTATCAACGACAAAAGTTGGAAGATTCAATCTTCCCTACAATTTATTCCGCAAAAATGTAGTGTGACTGAGCCCGAGTTAATTACCCAATTCAATGAGAATAAGAAAGCGGGAAAATATTTTACAGATAATAGAGAACAGTTTATAAAATTATCATTTACATGTTTCCTAAATAATGCTAATCCACATTACGAGATGATTAAGGAGGAATTTATAAATGCTTTAGGTGAAACTTACTTCCCAGACGGCTACTATGTTTATGTTATTTACCTTGATAAATTTATACTAAATCTCATTTATAGATAGCTTTTGTTATTTTGGCCATTTCGGTTTCTATCATTTTTGATTTCAAGTTTGCCATTGCGTTAGTGTAAAAGCTTATAGTTAAATTCTTAGTGTAGAATTTCTTGAATACTTCCCCATCCTCTTTAAGGGTAGAGGATTTGATCACGTTTTTATGTAATAAGGTGGCTAACCTGTCATCAAATAATGCCATTAAAATATCTTTCTCAATGAATGTTTCAAAGTTTGCCTTTAGTGCTTCCCTGAACTCTTTCATATTTTCTTTTACTTTGATTTGCAAAGCATCCAATGTTAGCTCGCCAGCATAGGTCGAATACAATTCAGACAACTTTGCTTCGTACATGGCCTTCACTTCACTCGCCTTATAATTATCTTTCGTGAGAGTCGGTATAAACTTTTCTGTGTACTCGTCTAGTTTAGTTTGCAATTTATCCTGAATTACCTTTTCCTGTAGCCTATTAGCAAACAGTCCAAACTGCTCCACGGCCTTATCGTATATTTTGTTGATATAATAATAACGGTTGGCTTTTTGCATCAGGTCAAAATCAACTGTGCTTACCGTCAGTGCCTGCTCGTTCGTATCATCTTTGATAACTACTTTCTTCGTGAGATTTTTGCCTATTCTTTTTTCCTTTTCCTCGATAAATTCAATCAAGGATAGGATAAAGGCCCGACTTGCATTCCTTTCGTCAATATTTGCTCCGTACCCCATACGCCAAGAAGAGATATTTCTATCAGCTTTTATTATCTCTTCAATTTCATTATCATACATAGCCAAAATACATCCTTGTGTCCAAGCGATATCATCACCCATATGGATCAATATCCCATCTCGCTGGCTACCATTGACTTTTGTGTTTAAAAGGCGAATTGTTTTGTAAACATGATGGCCTTGTCCACCGTAGCTGGTTATTTCAAAATTAAACTCTCCAGGAA
Organism: Cyclobacteriaceae bacterium; assembly: GCA_013140555.1. Classification (GTDB taxonomy): domain Bacteria; phylum Bacteroidota; class Bacteroidia; order Cytophagales; family Cyclobacteriaceae; genus ELB16-189. The sequence continues at coordinate 14,099 of JABFSO010000008.1, forward strand.
GTATTCGTTTACATTCGTAGCAGTCGGCCTTTTGAATAGTACACGTTGCTTTGCTTTCTGCTTCAGTTCCTTTTGCTAGCTCAAGAGCTCCTCCTTTAATGTTAGTACCTCGGATACTCAGTTCATCAATGGTAATGAATTGATTGCTTCGTTTTCGAATTACATCAATAATAATCTCTTCGCTCTCAGGATTTTCATCAATCATGTTAATGGCTCCTCTTAATTTAATGTACTCCTTAAAGGCTTCTGCATTATTGGAATGAACCGTTATATCAAAAGCTTTTCGAATATTAATGGTGCTCGTTTTTGGTTCAGTATTTGTTACGCCTGACGCGGCAATTAAGGCATTAAAGAATGTGAATTTAACATCATTACCTTCTTGGCTCTCTTTCGCGTAAAGCGTGATTGATTTTTCGCTTAATGAATACCCGTTCATAGAGAGGGTAAATTTTTCTTTCGTATCCACCTCTACATTCATCATACGGGCAAGCAAAATGGGATTTTCATCATGAGGTTGAGGTGTCGTTCTTGCCTCTATTAATTTTGACCACGCGTCTCCTTTATTTTTATTAATCAATAAAATGAATCCATTTATTACCTCGTCTTTAGGTTCTCTGAATTTGTAGATTGACAGAGAAGACATAAGGTCAATCACTTTTTGATCCTTTAAATCTTTTTCAGTAAGTGTTTTGTTGGTTAAATATGCATCCTTCCCTGGGTCGGAAATTCTTGCGTATTTTTCATTGTTCTCACGAATTGTTTTTAAGAAGGTGATCATCCTTGTATTATCATAGTATAAAGCCCCCCCTTCATCCCCCTCAAACAGCCCTAGCACCGCTGCGGGATCGTGAATCAAATCCCATTGGTATTTGTGGAGTGTGATGCCGTTGGGTTGGTAGTCCATCAGGTTGTCGGTGGAGGATTTTTCGAGGGTGTTGTAGGTGTCGAAGGTGTGCTCGAGGCGGAAGGCTCCGTGACCTATTTCGTGGGCAATTACTTTGGCCAACGAGGCCTCGCCCAACTGCTCCATGAAGATGAAGCCCGCCTGCTTCTTGCGCGGCATGAAGCCTTGTGTGCGACCAGATTCGGAGTTGGGTACTAAGAATAAATACCACGTATTTTTAGCGATATCGTATTTGTCTTTGTAGGCGTTGATCACCGTGCGCATTTCTCCTGTGTAGTTGCTGAACAGACCGGAGTTGCCGTCATCTAATCCGGACTTTCCATTGGTGTCGTAAGTGATGCCGGTGATCGACTGGCTCTCAACCGTCCACTCTACAGCTGCGGGTGCGAAGATGGTGTTGAGTGATTCAGCTAGTTCGGTGGTACTGCTATTCAGTGCGGTGTTGTTGATGGAGACAATCACGAGCCGCTCTACGAGTTTGTCGTAGCTCACCAGATTCAGTTTACCCGCTATCACTTCTTTCTCTTTGCCATCGGCTTCTTTGCGTTTGTAGTAGGCGGTTACTTGCTCGGAGGACTGGTCGCCAAATCCTTCTACGGTTAGTTGCACTTCGTTTTCCTGATTGCCCGGCTTTCGTAAGAGTAAACCCTGATCGGTTTTGTAGATCACTTCTTTCGAAAAGTCTTTGCGGCTCTCAGTCGATTTCGCAATTACTATATCCCTACTGCCGGAGGCAACGGATTTCCAAGGTATCGTGTAGATCTTGCCATCGCGTTCATATTTCTCGTAGTTGCGCTCGTGTTCGGAGTATTGCTGTTGATCAAAACCATACGCTTGGTTTCTGCTACTCTCAAAATCGACTCGGTAGTTCACATTCGATGCCACCGCTGTGGTGCCGCTTGCTCCGGTGGAACCCATCTTTTCAATCGTCCCATCTTTCCCCACCACATACACATTTCCCGAATCATCGGTGATGCGATTGTCCGCACCTTTCTTTGTATCGATCTTTCGTTCTTCTTTTTTGGATGATCCACCCGAAGTGCCTTCGCTGCCTGCAACAACCGCAATCACTTCGCCTGCTTCATTTACATAAAGGCTATCAATCGTTCCTTCGAATTTTATATCCACTCCTTCGAAAGAAGAACCGTTGGATTTGGCTTTGTCTTTCTTTTTCTTCTCATTCTGTTCGATTAGGCGTTTCTTGAGTGCTTCCACGTCTCCTTTCACGGAGAGCACTTCGCCTGCAATCAACTCCTGTTTTTCGTTGATCTTAATATTTTCGAATTGGCAGTAGAATTTTACACCTAGAAAGGGAACCAATACTCCTCCGAATCCACTAAAGGTGCCGTTGGCTCCACTCACTTCGAGCACGACCATATCAAATAGGTCGAGCTTCCATATTTGCCCCACCATCGCGTGAAGCAACGGATTAGTATTTGTGGTAATGTTGCTCTCGGCCGGCTGGCCGCAGGAATAAGAGCGTGCTGGCAGGGTGCGAAAGTTTTTGGTGGGGCTATAGCTACCCAAACGATTTCTTAAAATGCCCGCCACGCGCACTTCGTATTCTGTGTCGGGCTCGAGGTCTTGAATGAGGGTGTTGTCTTGCTCCGTTTCGATGGTGAACCAAGTATAACCTGTGCCAGTACTTTTCTTTCGGTATTCGATACGATAGCGGTCGGTTTCGGTACTTATAAACCAAGTTACCTTCGCTCTGCGCTCGCCTTCCACATACACGTTCATGCCTTCGAGGGGCGGCACTCCGGAATCGCCAAATTTAAAGGTGCATACTTCGCTGTAGCCACGATTCTTAAACTGATCTCTTCCTTCAGTGTCTATCGCGCGCACGCGAAACGCATATTCTTGTCCAGGGATAAGCGCTGGCTCGAGCAAGCCATAGATCAAACTGGTTTGTTGGGTGGTAGTTTGAAAGAGCGGGTAACCTACATTGATCGCATCATTCGGGTTGCGACCGGGCGGACGAATTTCTACCAATGTAAATTCATACTCCGTAGTAAATGCCGAGTTGGGCGAGTTGGCATTCATCGGCAACCATTGAAACAAAATGTTTTGTGGATCGCGAACAGGAAGTGTTGTGCCACACAGCGGGTTGTTGATACGAGGTGGATCATTCAACATGAACCATGCTTGTGCGCAGGCTTCTTGTGATAAGATCACCTCTTTGCGTTTGTAGTCATGCACGCGAAAACAGAATCGATAAAATCCTTCGGGAAGCGCAGCTCGCTGTTCGTACTCTTGTCGCGAGATGCCGCTGAAAATTAGATTGCGTGTGTCGAGGTAAGGTGCTAAGTCTTCCGCAGATAAAATAGCGGGTATTCCGCCTTCGATAAAAATCGGTGGCGGCACCATGTTGGGATTGGTTTCAATTCTGATTCCAACGCCTTCTAAGACCAACGACAATCGAACTTGATAGCTTGGCTCGTTCAAATCGCGCAGCAGCAGATGGAGTTTCATCTGATCATTGACGGTGTAATCGGACAGATACACACTGTACGGTGGTGTGAGTTGCAGCGTGGCGCTGACGGGATAGGTTTGGGCAAACGAAAAATGATTCGAAAAGAAAAGCACGACTACGTGCAGCGCAAACGAAACTCTAAAATGTTTTTTGAAACGAAGATGTTGACGCATGTACTCAATCCTAAACCCAAACTAATTTTTAAAAATTGTCTGGGGAGAGACATGCCAACGGGTTGGCTTTGATTCGAAATTAAGTTAATATTATGAAATCACAATTGATCGACTGCTTTTTTCTTCGGGCTTATAGCAAACGATGACTTTTACTATGGCATAAGCGGCACGCTTCGCAACCATCAGCAATTATTTCCGAAGGCAAAGCCTTACTTCTGTGAAATCGTATTGTACAAGTTTCGGGCCTCACGGTTTACATCACGATGAAGTTTTCGCTCCGGGCCACTCATGTGTTCAAATTCTTCCAGCAGTGCTTCCAGCAAAACTTTCGCTTCCGGCTTTCGGGAAGTTGCTGCGAGAAATGAACCATACGCCACCCGATGTTTGAAGTTGGAGAATGGTTTGTTCATGTCCAGAAAGATTTTCTCAGCGGCTTCCGGCTTGTCCTGATGGTGCAGCGCCCACGCATAGGAAATCCGTGACTCTGCGTTCTTAAAAGTTTTTTCGCTTTCCAATGTTTCGCCCAGAGCGATTGCTTGCTCGTAGCTCTTTGCCATGGAGTAAGCTTCCAGCAATTTCATACGCACACCTGGGTCATCTTCCATAAAACCGGTTAAAGTGCTTTCATAAAGACGGGCGGCATCGGTATAACGGCCAATCTCCATATAGGCAGCTGCCAGATTGAGTTTGTTTTTGGTGTTATCGCTGAAGCGCAATGCTTTCTCGAGTTGTTCTGTTTTGTGGTTGGAGTTAACCACTTCCTTCACAGCCTCCGTGAGTGAGCTGATGTTTTTACGATTGTAGTACTGGTCAAAAAGATACAATAAGCTGCCTACCCCGGGGAAGAAAATGATAAACCAATACCAACGCTGTTCTGAATTATTGCGATACACCAAATAAAGCGTAACCGCTTGCAGAATCAGTAGAGGTGTGTAGAACCGTAACATGGGGCGAAGATAATAAACCATATGGTTTTGGCAATTGGTTAACAACATTCATCTCGCTTATTGGTGACGATGTATACCAACGATCTCGGAATCTGACTTTGTTGTAACCGACTTTTCAAAGGTTACTAAAATATCCTGACGATGCAGCGTATGCAATAGTTTTTCAATGTATTCCTTGCCCTCTTTTTCAGCTTGTGCAAGTATTTGCGTGGAGATGGCTGCTTTGCGCAATGTGTCGATGCGCTCGGCTACTCGGTACTTTAAATAAGTACCCACCAACGGATACAAATCTTTTCCTACATGCACTTGCAGTGCCCGCGTTTCGCGCACAATCATTTGGTCGATGTGATAGTTTGGTTCATTGAGTTGCGCATGAGGCAACACAATTGCTTTCAGCGAATCGTGGTGGTGAATTAACTTAATTTCTTTTAGGTTGAGATAGGCTGTAATCGATACAGGAATTTGCACAATGGCCCGAATGGGTTTATTGGGATTGTTGTGGCGATGTAAGTAGAACAGATCGGTGTAGGTATGTTTTACTAAATGCAACTCTTTGATGGAAAGTATTTGCTCTAAGGTGAGTTGCTGCGGGGTGGGGTTGGGCTCGGATTTATGAAATAAGTAGCCAGCGCCAAAGGCTAGGATGATGATGATGATAATGAAGATGAATGTTTTCATAATAGGTGTTTGTTGAATGTGGTTGAGTCATGATTTTAATTTTTTAGTGAGACGATCGCATCGGTAATATTAATGCCGAAAGAGAGGATGATATACTTGGTAACACTTTAATCGTAACCTCTGCACACCATGGTGTGCAGAGGTTGTCACCTGTTTGGCTTCATGTTCATTATTTAATGGTGAAACGAATGTGTGCTATTTGCTTATACTCGGTGCTGGTGGTGCCGAAGATGGCTTTCACTTTTTGCTTCGCTGCTTTGGCAATGCTTACCAAACCTTTCTCTTGATCATAAAGCACTTCATCTCTTTTTTTACGTGCTTCATTCAATGAACTCCAGGCTTGGATCAGCTTGCTGTTGTTGCTTCGCAATGCTTGCAGCTTATCGTTCAGCGCGCCTACCGTCAGGTCAGCAGCTTCCGGTTGGTAGGCAGGTTCAGCAGCTACCGTATGCACCAATTGTTGAAAGTTCTGCGCCATGCTGGCGTAGTCCGTTCCTTTGGCTTTACGTTTGGTTGCCGTTACCTCCACTGGGGCAGTTGCCGTTGTGGTTGTTTCCGGTGCCTGACTAGTAGCACGTTGCCCTTTGATCAGGCGCAATGCACTCTTCGCATCGTTTACTGTTTGCTCCAGCACGGGGCTGGCTTTCAACTCGCCTACGATGCGTACGCCCAGCTTCCCTAAGCCTTTGTACGACACTTCGCGCGCGTTGCCCGCGTTGTTGTGTTCGGTCTTCGCGGCACTCCATTTTTGAAGCACCCCTTGGCCGCTTGCCAACAACTGATACATGTTTTCCATACGGAGTTTTTCTTGAGCAGGATTGAACTTACCTCCGTAACCTGCGCAGATGCCTAAGAGCTTCTCAAAGGCTTCTACATTTTTGGTGTGTGACATAACTGTTTGTATTTAAGTTATGGCATCACAACGCACCTACTGCCACTGCGGGTTGTGTTTTTTTAGCACATTTTTTACAACTTTATTTTTCAAAATGGCTGTAACCGAAAAAGGGTTGGCACGTTGAGATGCGATTTTTCTGAAAATCCGAAAACTATTTTTGCAATCCCCATTTCGCTTCCAGTCATCTCTGGCGAAAAATGGGTGGTGGTAGTCTATTATGAATAGGTGGATACGCTTACCCTCGTTGCTGACGCAAATTCTAAAACGAGAGGAAGCATTCTCGCCACGACTGACGCGAATTCTAAAACGGGAGGAAGCATTCTCGCCATGATTGACGCGAGTTCTAAAACGGGAGGAAGCATTCTCGCCACGACTGGTACAAATTCTAAAACGGGAGGAAGCATTCTCGCCACGACTGGTACAAATTCCAAAACGGGAGGAAGCATTCTCGCCACGATTGACGCAAATTCCAAAACGGGAGGAAGCATTCTCGCCACGATTGGTTCAAATTCCAAAAAGGGAGGAGCCGTTCTCGCCACACCTGGTACAAATTCTAAAACGTGAGGAAGCATTCTCGCCACGACTGACGCGAGTTCTAAAACGTGAGGAAGTATTCTCGCCACGACTGACGCAAATGGCAAGACTTGGGAAGCGCTTGCCGCCAAGACAGGAAGGAGTTGCGGCAGCATAAACTGATTGTGTAAACAGGTCTAGAGGGTCTGTTCAACGAACTGTGTCAGTTGATTAAATTTGTTCTGTTGCACGCAGCGAAACAAGTGGTTAGACTTTTGGCAATGCTGGCTGTTGCGACCACAGACTATTGGGGTCTACTACCGGTAAGATGAAATCTTTCATCACAGTACCTTGAAATCTGGAAATAAGAATACCCCTGGAGGTTGAATAGGTAATAGATGCGATTGCATTGGCAAGGTAGGGATTCCAATCTATACTCTGATCTTCTGCCAGGGAAGTATGCTCACTCAAGCTTACTACATGAAACAAGAAAACAAAATGATACACACACGTGGCTTCGGTTACCGGTTCATTGCTGATAGTAGAAACATTGATGATAAAGTCGGCTTTAATCAAATCCTCTTCCATATTAAAGCCTGTTTTAAAATCTACTTTAAAATCGAAAGATTTAATTTCGGATACTTTAAAATCAAAGGGGCTGTCAATCAGTCCTTTTACCAGGCGAAATTCGCGCAGGGTAATTTTTTCCGGTTGTATTTTTTTTGCCTCCATAAGGTTATGCCGCTATTGGTTCTGACGGAGGGGCAATATTTCCACCTGCATTCTGAAATACTACCTTCGTTGATACGGGCACAGACTTTTCTGCTTTTGCCTTTAACACACCGCTTCGTTGCACATGAAACGAATCTTTTTTGGGTACATAAATAATTTCTTGCCCCAACTCTGCCTGTAGCTTTGCCAGGCTGCGTAAAGTGAAATTATGATCACCGTTTAACCACTTACTTATTTCAGATGGGGTTTTTTCCATCTTGATGGCCAGATCTTTCTGTGTCCAGCCTTTTTCACGCAAAAGCTGATGCACTCGCACTACGATGTCGGCATACTGCTTTACAAAGATGTGAACCTCCTCGGGGGTTTCATCCAAAATTTGTTGCGCTATTTTACTTCTCATATTACTTAGTTAAAGTATAATCTCATCTGAGCCATCAAATAATTTTAATGATCTTGATGATTCGTCAATAACGATCATCCCTTCACGAATGGCTTGCTCAATTCTACTACCAAAGGCATCGGCTTCAATGAATTTTAAATTAAGTTCGGGGCTATCGCGATTGGCCTCAGATGTTTTAAGACCGCCATTGAAGAGTACAACCAGATCTTCCCTGTCGTTGATGCGCAGTGCATAAAGTCGTAATGGAAATTGTTGAAAATGAGCTTTAAATTCTCCAATTCTGATTTTTCCTTTGGGTGGCAAACCAGCCACCCCGTTTTCTGGGCGGTTGAAAAATTCGGGCAGAGCACCATGTTCGTTACCTATTGCTTTTATGATTAAACTCAGTAGCTCTTGCGCTGCCTGCTTTTCCGTTTCCTTGTACTTTGCAAAGAATTTGTCTGTTTCCGAGAGAGGGGCGCCTTCCCACCTTACCGTGTAAAAAGTGACCTTTTCGGTTTCATTGTCCCATATCTCAAGCTCAAATCTACTCACTTAACGCTAAGTTGCAAGGAATGATTCACTTAAAAGTGAATAAAGCCTCTATTTTGTACAATTATAGGGTATTTTAGTGGGAAGTTGCATTAAAAAAAGAGGCCGTGGGAGAGGCCGATTTTGATATTGACTACCCAAAATACTTCTGCATTAAACTCTGAAATAAATTCTCCAGCTCGCGCTCGCTTTCACGTTGTTTGGTACGCAGCCGCTCTACCTTCTCTACCAACGCTGCGAATTTTTGCTGGAGTGGAAGGGGGGGGAGAGGAATACTCCTGTTATTAACGATTGTTAGATTAAGATTCATCATTGTCACGCCTTGGGCATCATTTTCAAGCTGCTTGATAAATGATGAATTGCCAATGACAAAAATCAAATAATGGGGGCTAATCTGTTTGCTAGGTCTAATGAATAAACTTCCGGTTCCGCAAAGCCACCGCTCTTCTCTTTTTGAAATTAATGCGCACCTACCCATTTCTCCTCGCCTTCCCATTATCACATCTCCAATTTTCAAATGGTAATTAGATAATGTGGCGAATTTTTCTCTCGTAATTGTTTGCTTAAAGTCAGCCTCGATTTTTCCGGAGTTAATATGTCTAGGGTTTATCAAGGGAATACCATTTTCAACATAATCCTCTTCATGTAACTGAGTGCCAAATGGGCCGATTTGTATTTTGTCGGAAATCTCCTTTAATCTTTTCACCTCCCACCCCTTCTCATTCCTTACCGGATCGCCAAACATTTCTAAGAAGGCGGATTGAAGAAATTGTTCGATTAGTTGGTTGGCTTGTTTGCGCTTTTGCCGCGCGGCATCCGCTTGCGCTAAGATGTTCGCAATTTTTTGTTGGGTTTTTAAATCGGGAAGTGGAATCTTTGAATCCAGAACCTTCTTGTGTGACAGGTGCTTTACGGTTACAAATGGAGTTGCATCTTCAATCTCTTTAAGTCTTTTCGGTAATGCATACTTTAAATACTGCTTTGAAACATAATGTTCATTAGGAATAATTT